>CAZOCW010000031.1:0-8237 GCA_964578405.1 uncultured archaeon
CGCAGTACCCTGAAAAAATGATGGGATTATTTGATTTTATTTGTTCAGCAAAGGTCCCAAAAGATTTGCTTAACTCAGAATATTTTGCTTTAAAAAAATCATTTGATCAGAAACTTGCTTTGCTTAAAGATAAATATTACAAAGAAGTTGAGTGTTTTAATGATACTGGAATTTGTTTCTTCCACGCATTTCCTCATTTCTCTTCAAAATTAAGCAATATTATTTCAAATGAAAATAAAAACAAAGTAATAGTTATTTTTGAATTTCCTGGAGCAGTAATGAAGTGTTCTATTAGAAGACAGGACTTTAAAGTTAATTGTGGCGAATTAGCAAAGTTTGCAGTTAAAGACACTCCTCAAGGTAAGGGCGGAGGGCATATTCCTGCTGCCGGAGCAATGTTTCCTGCAGGATATTTGGAAGAGTTCAAGAAGAATGCTAGACTTTATTTGATAAATAATCCTCCAAAAGAGAAGCTTTTGTGAATTTTAGCTAATTGGGAAAATTTATAAATGGTTCCCGAGTGAATTTAATTAGTAAGCCTGGTCAAGAATTGATTCGGGTAAAATTGATGCCTTGGTAGCTCAGCAGGTAGAGTATCCGGCTGTTAACCGGGTGGTCGTAGGTTCAAGTCCTACCCAAGGCGTCTTCTATTTTTTTTTGCTTTTAGTGCTTATTTTAATGTTATTGCAGTTAATTCTGTGTAGTTGATAATATATGGATTCTGAAGTTAAACTTAAATTGGAATTAAAAAAGCAACAAAGGCTTACTGCGCTTGAAGAAAAAATTCAAAAAACAAAAGAACTACGAAAAGAGTTAGAATCTGAATTTAATGAGCGTTTAGTTATTTTTCTTACAACTGCCTTTGGGGTTGTAGCAGCGTTGTTTTGGCAAACTGCAATTACTGACACAATTAAATCATTTATCCCTGTTAGCGGGGCTTGGTTTTATGAAATTTTTGTTGCATTTTTGGTTACGATTGTTGCAGTAATTGGGATATTTTTTGTTTCAAAATTTGGAAATAAAAAAGATGTTAAATTATGATTTGTTTATTAAGGTGATAATATGGATAAAGAAAGAGTGCGACATTTATTAACAAGACTTGATACTTTTGCAGATAAATTAATTTTGGATGGGGAATATTATAAGAAATCAATTAAAGAAATTAAAACAGAACTTAAAAAAGAAGGATTGCTTTAGTGATTTTTGAATACTAAATATTGTGGGTGAATAAAATGCGACAAAAAGGTTTTGAACAATTGAAAGAATTTCTAATTGAAAATAATGGTTTTGAAAAGGATGAAATGCAAGAGATAATTAATTTTGTTTTAAATAACTTGAAAATGAGAAAATTTAAAGAAGGCCGAGTTTAGTAAACTATTTGCAGATTAATCCTCTTAAAGTAGGTTTTAAAAGAACAAAGTTTTTCAGTTATCTTATGATTAAGAAAAAGATTTCCCAAATAGATCCAAAAAGCATGTATTTTTTGAAAATTGGGGTTATTTTATTTGCGGTTTTTTTAGTATTCTTATTAGTATTAATTGGGATTATTGCGATAGTTGCTTCAATTAGTCCTTCTACTTCTTCAAAAATTGATTTTTCATCAAATCAAGTTGCTTTAATTAAAATTTCAGGAGAATTGTCAACGGAATCTTCTTCAAGTCTATTTACAGGATCAAGTGGGACTTCTTCTTCAGAGATTGTTGCTTACTTGGATGAAATAAAAAATAATTCAAGTATTAAAGGAGTAATTTTTGAAATTAATTCTCCTGGCGGAAGTGGAGTTGCCTCTGATGAAATAGCTCAAGCGATTAGAGATTTGAATAAACCTACAGTTTCCTTCGTTAGAGAAATTGGTGCAAGTGGTGCGTATTGGGTTGCAAGTGAAACAGATTATATTTTTGCAAATAGGGCTTCTCTTGTTGGTTCGATTGGGGTAATTTCAGGTTGGCTTGATTACTCAGATTTACTTGCTGATTTTAATGTAAAATATCAAAGATTTGTTGCTGGGGCGAATAAAGATTTTGGAACTCCAAATAGACATGTGACTCCTGAAGAAGAAGCACGTTTCCAAGCTCAACTGGATGAACTCCATACAGTGTTTATAGAGCAAGTTGCAAAAGGAAGAAATTTGGATGAAGCGTATGTTCGAAAGTACGCTGATGGATTTGTAATGACTGGTCAAGAAGCAGTAAATGCAAAGTTTGTTGATGCCCTTGGTGGAAAAAAAGAAGCAATAGCATATTTGGAGAACAAACTGGGGACTACAGTGGATGTAAGTAATTATTCATACACTCCAACTGTGTTTGAAGAAATATTTGGGTATTCAAATCAATTATCCAAAAGTATCGGGACAGGAATTGGGGAAGTTTTATTTAAACAAAATCGATCTTTAAGTATCAGAACTTAATTTTTAGTTATTCATTTTAATAATTTTTATCATCCAATGTGTGCTTTGTTATGGTTGATGCAAAAACAAAATGGTTTGGGGTAATTGGGAATCCAATTGAGCATTCGTTAAGTCCCCTAATTCATAATTCTGGATTTAAAAAGTTAAATATTAATTCTGCTTATTTGGCGTTTAAAGTAGAAGATGTAAAAAATGCAATTGATGCAATAAAAGAATTTGGGATTAGCGGGTATAGTGTAACAATTCCTCACAAGGTTTCCATAATGGAATATTTGGATGAAATTGATCCATTAGCAAAAAAAGTGGGGGCAGTTAATACTGTTTTAGTAAAAAATGGAAAATTAATTGGGTATAACACTGATGTGGCGGGAGCAATTAATCCTCTTAAAAAAATTACCTTTCTTAAAGGGAAAAATGTTTTTGTTGTTGGTGCTGGCGGGGCGGCAAGAGCAATAGTTCTTGGACTTGTTAATGAAAAAGCAAAAGTAACAATATTTAACAGAGATTTTTCTCACGCTCAAAAATTAGCAAAAGAATTTTCTGTTTCTGCAAAAGAATTAAATGAGTTAAATTCTCTTTCGAATGATTGTGATATTATAATTAATGCAACTCCTGTTGGAATGTTTCCAAATGTGAAAGAAAGTCCAGTTGATGAGTCATTTTTCAAAAAAGGAATGATTGTTTTTGATATTGTTTATAATCCGCTTGAAACAAAATTAATTAAGAATGCAAAAAAGAAAGGTTGCAAAGTTATTCCTGGTGTTGAAATGTTTCTAAATCAAGCATATACTCAATTTGAAATGTTTACTAACAAAAAAGCCCCTGTAGAATTAATGCGAAAAGTAGTTCTAAAAGAGTTAAAGAAAAGGCAAAAAAATCAGCACAACTAATTTATTTTTGGATTAATTGAAAATAAGATGAAAAGCCAACTAGTGGCTTTTCAAAAAAGTTTTTTAGTTTTTTTTATCTTTATTTATTTCTTTGTTACTTTTTCCTCTTTCATAATAAATTTAGCAATTATGAATACTACTGCTGCAATTATTAAGAAATTTAGTAAATCTCCTGCAAATGCCCCTAATTTAAGAATTACTGGGCCGAGTTGTAGGGCAAATTCTCTCCATGCTCCGTTTGGAACTAAGAAACCAACTACTGGCATTATGATATTGTCAACTAAGGATTTAACTAAAGTTACTGCGGCAGCACCCATGATGAATGCAATTGCAAGTGCCATTACGTTATATTCTCTTAAAAAGTCCATGAACTCTTTAATCGTGTTTTTCTTTTGTTCTACCATACTAAGTATCACCTTACCAGATATTTCTCTTAATGTTTTTAAACGACTTTGCTTTGGAGTTAGTTTTTAAACCTTTTTTCTCGGTTCTTTACTTAGTGATCAAATGAATAGAACTCATACTTGTGGAGAATTAAATGCTAAATTAGAAGGTAAGAAAATCATTCTACAAGGTTGGGCGGATACTGTTAGAGATCACGGTCCAATTACTTTTGTTGATTTAAGAGATAGATACGGTTTAACTCAAGTTGTAATTGATCATAAGAAAAATGAAGCAATGCACGAAATTGCAAAATCACTTAGAAAAGAATTTGTTTTGCAAATCGAAGGGACTGTAAAAGCTCGTCCTAGTGGAACAGTAAAATCTGATTTGCCAACTGGTGAAATTGAAGTTGATGCAGATAGTGTTGTAATAATTACAAGATCAGCTCCATTACCAATTGATTTGACACAAAGAACAGAAACAAATGAAGACTTAATGTTAAAGTACAGATATTTAGCACTTCGAAATCCAATGTTGCAAAAAAATATGATTTTTAGACATAAATTAGTAAAAGTAATTAGAGATTTCTTTGATGCAAATAATTTCTTAGAAATTGAAACTCCAATTCTTGCAAAGAGTACTCCTGAAGGGGCAAGAGATTATTTAGTTCCAAGTAGAGTTCATCCAGGAAACTTTTATGCTCTTCCTCAAAGTCCTCAATTATTTAAACAATTATTAATGATTGGTGGGATGGACAGATATTTCCAAATTGCTAGATGCTTTAGAGATGAAGATCTTCGAGCAGATAGACAACCTGAATTTACTCAAATTGATGTTGAAATGAGTTTTGTTGATGAAGAAGATGTAATGAATATGAATGAGAAACTTATTCAAAGAATTTTTAAAGAAATGAAAGGAATTGACGTTAAACTTCCACTTCCAAGGATGCAATACGATGAAGCAATTGCAAGATATGGTATTGATAGACCAGATACAAGATTTGGATTTGAACTTGTTGAAGTAACTGATATTCTTTCAAAAGGGGAATTTAATGCTTTCAAAACTGTTGTAGAAAATAAAGGGGTAATCAAAGCAATTAATGTTAACGGTCAAGCAGCATTCTCAAGAAAAGATTTAAATGATGCTGAAAACTTTGTAAAAATTTACAAGGCTCACGGAATGGCTTATTTGAAATTCCAAAACGGAAAGTTTGATGGGTCAATTGCAAAATACTTTAATGAAGATTTATTGAATAAATTAAAAGAAAGAGTTAAAGCACAAGAAAATGATTTGGTTGTAATTGTTGCCGATAAACCTAAAGTTGTAAATGATGCACTTGGATTTTTAAGAGTTCAACTTGCAAAACAACTTGGATTAATTAAACCAGATACTTATAATTTGCTTTGGGTAAAGGATTTCCCAATGTTTGAATGGAGTGAAGAAGATAACAAAGTAACTTTTGTTCATCACCCTTTTACTTCTCCAAGAAGAGAACATATTGATTTAATGGAAACAGAACCACTAAAGATGAAAGCACTTGCTTATGATTTGGTATTAAACGGAATAGAACTTGGGGGGGGAAGTGTAAGAATTCACGATCCAACAGTTCAAGCAAGAGTGTTCAAGGCAATTGGACTTAGCGATGAAGATGCAAATAAGAAATTTGGTTTCTTCCTTGAAGCATTTAAATACGGTGCTCCTCCACACGGTGGATTAGCATTTGGACTTGATAGAATGGTAATGCTACTAAATGATTCAGATAGTATTAGAGATGTAATCGCGTTCCCAAAGAATAAAGCTGCAGTTTCATTAATGGATGATTCTCCAAGTGAAGTATCTGAAAAGCAATTAAAAGAACTTTCAATTGATATAATTGTTCCTAAAGAAGAAAAGAAATAATTCTAAAATTAGTTTTGGAACTTTGAGTTAAATTCTTTTTAACTTATTCAAATCGTTAAGCTGTCCGTTATAGTCACTATTTGCAGCATCCGCTTGTGTTCCGCCAGTCGAAAGTAATCCAATCATCATAGTGATTACAACAGCCACAACAACTACTGCTGCAGCGATAAGTAGTAAGTATTCTATTGCTCCTTGTGCTTTTTCTTCCATTACAAACATACAACATTTTGGTATAAAAGGTTTGTGCTGGGTAAAAAAAGTATGGACTTGGTAGATAGGGCGATTATTCAAAAACTTTCTAGCGATTCAAGAACTCCTTTTCTTTCAATTGCAAAAGAGTTGGGTGTTTCTGAAGGTACTATTAGGCAACGCGTTGCGAAATTAACCGAAAAAAGAATAATTAGAAGATTTACAATTGATTTGGGTTCAGCTACAAATGCAGTAATTGAAATTACTACTTCTTCAAGTGTTCCGACTCAAAAAATATCTGAGCGAATAATTAAACTTGGGGCTTCAAGAGTGTTTGAAGTAACTGGTAGATTTTCAATAATTGCGTTTATTCAAGCAGAGGATTTTAATAAATTAAATCAAATCCTTGAATCAATTAGATCTATTGACGGGGTAATCCAAACTGAAACATTCCCTGTTCTAAAAGAAGATTAGTGGTTTTTCCACACTATTTTTCAATTTTATTAATAAAATCGGTTATTGATTTACGAATATCGTAGCAAATGCTTCTGTTATATAAACTAATTGTGGCATAGACTACGTATTCTTTATTGGTGTTGGATTTGAAAATTGCTCTAATTGGTTACGGAAAAATGGGTAAAGCAGTTGAAACTGTGGCACTCACAAGAGGACATAGCGTTGTAAAAATTGACCCTATTACTCCTAATTCAGATTTTAAAGAAATAAATTCAGAAAGTCTTTCTGGGGTTGATGTTTGTATTGACTTTACAGCACCTGCAGTTATTTTTGAAAATGTAAAAAAAGTTTCTTCTCTTGGAAAGAATTTAGTTATTGGTACCACTGGTTGGTATGATCGTATGGGTGAAATGAAATCAATAACAAGTGAAATTGGTTGTATTTGGAGTGGGAATTTTAGTATTGGGATGAATGTGTTCTTTCATGCAGTAGCAGAAACTGCAAAAGTAATGAATAATATTCCTGAATATGATGCGGCCGTGTATGAAATTCATCATAACCAAAAAAAAGATTCTCCTGGCGGAAGTGCTCAAATAATTGGAAAAATTATTTTGGATAATATGTCTCGAAAGAAGAAAATTGTGGGGAATAGTTTCGCAGAACGAAAACCAGAAGCAGATGAATTGCATGTTGCAAGTGTAAGGTGTGGAAGTATTCCTGGAACTCACACTGTTTTATTTGATTGTCCAGTAGATACAATTGAACTAAGGCATGTTGCAAGAGGGAGAGAAGGTTTTGCTTTTGGGGCAGTACTTGCCGCAGAATTTGTTAATGAAAAAAAAGGATTTTATGGAATTGAAGATTTAATGAAACAAGTAATTGGAAAAAAATAAAATAATTAGAAAAAATATTAAAATAGTTTTAAAAAATTAAATAGTAATTTGTGGAAATGATAAATATGGTTGAAAAATTATTTCGAGGAGTTTATACGGCAATTCTTACTCCATTTGACGAGTATGATTTAATTGATTATGCTGCGCTTGGTAAATTAATTGAATTTCAAATATCTAACGGAGTTCAAGGAATAGTTGTTTGTGGAACAACTTGGGAATCTCCAACATTAAGTATTTAGGAGAATGATTCAGTAATTGATTTTGTTGTAAGAAAAGTTAACAAAAGAGTTCCAGTAATTGCAGGTACTGGGAGTAACTCTACTTATGATGCAGTTCAAATGACTCTTCATGCTCAAAACTTTGGGGCTGATGCAAGTTTACAAGTTCTTCCCTATTATAATAAACCAAGTCAAGAAGGATTATTTTTGCACTTTAAAAAAATTGCAGAGTCAACAAAACTTCCAATTATAATTTACAACATTAAAGGAAGATGTGGAGTAAATTTAGAAACATCCACTTTAATGAGATTAATTAAAGAGTGCCCAAGTATTGTTGCGGTAAAAGAAGCAAGTGGGGACATGAATCAAATTAAGGATGTTATTTCAAAGAAGCCAGATTATTTTGCGGTTCTTTCAGGGGATGATAATTTAACTCTTGAAGTAGTTCGTGCTGGCGGGGATGGAGTAATTAGTGTTGCGAGTAATGTTATTCCTAAAGAAATGAATGAATTAACTTCTGCCGCACTTGATGGAAATTATTCGCGTGCTGAAGAGTTGCACAATAAATGGATGCCTTTATTCAAAGCAGAATTTATTGAAACAAATCCTCTTCCAATTAAATACATGGCTAGCAAAATGGGTTTTTGTAAAGAGATATACCGTTTGCCAATGTGTGAATTAAGGCCAGAAAATAAACCAATAGTTGATCAAGTAATGAAACAATTAAACCTAATTTAATGGCGGTGCATAAAAATGGCAAAAATTAATTCAAATTATGATAAACTTTCTGCAGGATATTTATTTCCAGAAATTTCAAGAAGAGTTAAAGTTTATTCCGAAAAAAATCCCGGCGTTGAAGTGTTAAGACTTGGAATTGGTAATACTACCGAGCCACTTACTG
>CAZOCW010000032.1:0-8232 GCA_964578405.1 uncultured archaeon
ATTACTCGGTATCCAAGTATAGTCCAAAGAGGAGTGTGGCAAAGTAAAACTTCAACATAGTTTTTTGCAGCAGGATCGTTTTTCTTTACTGCTTTTATATCTGAAATTATTTCTCTAATCATTGTTGTTCCCTTCTTTTATTTTACAAGTGTAAATCTTTCAATTTCTTTTCCCTCTCGGTTAATTTTTTCTAAAAACATTTTCTTTGCGCGAACCCATACTTGTCCTGCCTGCATTCCTTTTTGTGCATCTAAATGTTTGTAAATAACCATTTCTTCTAAAGTTTCTGAATCCAGTGCAAGTGTGACAATTTCCACAACACTTCCCTTGAAGTGTTTCCATTTTTGTCCAACTTTTATTTCTTGTTCAGTCATTGTAATCACATTTATTCAAAAGCTTCCTTTCCTTCAAAGTATTTTGTTAAGTGTTCTGCAAAAGTTCCCGTGTAATGTTTAAGAATTTCTTTTTCAGTTAAAACTTTGGCTTTTTTTATGCAAGTTTTGATTCCGTCAGTTTCATCAATTTGGCAAGTTTTAATAAATTGTTCAAGTATTTTCTTAGCACTAGTTTCTTCACGAATGGTTTCGATAACAATTCTCCCATTTTCTTCTCGTGGACCAGATAAAATTTTTCTTTTCTTTTCAAGGAATCTTTTTACATTTTCAGTATCTTTTGCAGGCGGGCCAAGAACTTTTTTTCTTTTCTCTAAGTTAAGTGTATTTAACTCAAATAAGAAGAATACTTTTTCTTCATCGCTCCAAAGATCCATTTTTTTTACGACAAATTCTTTTTCTTCAAGTTGAGTTGAAGTTTTCCTTAAATATCTTCTAAGTTGCCCCCACATTAAATCTGAGAGAATTTCTTTTGGAAAGTTTGCTTGTACAGCTAAAAATTCTCTTACTTTTAATTCTGCTAGTATTTTTTCTTTTGGCCAAGCATTAATTTCATGACCAAAAAAGAATTTTTCGCTTGGTTTTTCTAAAAACATTTTTGCAGCAGAACGCATTTTATTGTATTGTTCAATTGAAAGTGCGCTTGCAACATTTCTATTATCATCCACTGGGTCAATTATAATTAATGGGGTAAAAAATTCATTTGTTGGGTCGCGTAATAGTTTTTTAAAAAGTAATACTTCCTTATCCTTCCAATTTGCCATTGATTTTATTGTGTTATCAAAAGTCTTGTAATATAAAATAAGTAATTCTACTCCATACCCTGGAAGAGCTTGATTCTTTAAATCCGCTCCATAAGCATTAATTCCTTTAAGAAATTGTTTTAGTAATCTCGAATCCTGTCTTTGTTTATCATTCATTTTTTCAAGTAAATATTTGTTGTGAAATGGGGTTCTATCTACTGCACTTTGTTTTTCACTTCCACTAGCTACAATATATGAGGGGACAATTTCTACTTCAAATCCTTTAATTTCTCCCCTAACATAAGGGTGTTGAGAATAAGCGAGTTCCCACTTTTCTTCACCAAATATTTCTTTAGCAATACGTAATCCTTCACTCTCAAGTTCACTTGCAGGGAGTTCTTTATCAAACATTAAAAATAAATCCAAATCTCTATCTCCGCGTAAATGTGTTCCGCGTGCGCTACTTCCGCACCACTCAATGTGTGAGTGCTTTCCCTTAATTTTCTTAACTTTTGCACGTATCTCTTCAACTAGTTTTTTTTCCGCAAGAAGTTCATTTTTAGGAGGGGTTATTTTTGCAAGCACTTTTTTGTATAATGGGTTCATATAATCACTTTTTTGCTTTTCTAGTTTGTTTCCCTTAAGTTATTATACTACTTTTCTTTATATAATTGTGTTTGGAAGGGTAATAATGCAGTTTACTGATGTGAAATTAAAAAAGCTGGAATCTACTCCTCTTGCTGACATTACTCAAGGGTTATCTGTAAATTTTTATGATGTTAAAGAGGTTCCTTTTAGTGAAAAAGAAAAACAATTGGCTCTTTTTTTAATTAAAGAAATTCAAAAAGGGGCTGCTCTAAAAAAAGGGTTTGAAGGAGTAGATGAAGAAGATTTGGATTTTTTTATTGATGATGTTGTTTCTACCATTCAAATGAATGGGTACTTGGATAGACTTCCTTCTAAGAAATCTTTTGTTGAATTACTTGAATTTACTATTAAGTTCTTATCTAAACTAAAATTTGTTTCTAATAAATCCTTGCTCGCGGAGTATGTGTTGCATAATTCTATTGGTCTAAAGCAATTGGCTTTTTTTTCTCTTGATGAGGATTTAGAAGAATTAATGATTAATAGCCCTGAAAATATTTTTGTATTTCATAGGAAATATGGTATGTGTAAAGTTAATGTTTCAATTGAAGAAAACATTTTGACAAATATTATCCAAAGAATTGCTTTAACTATTGGTAGAGAATTTAATTCAAAAAATACTTTGCTTGATGCTCGTCTTCCTGATGGGTCAAGAGTTAATGCAACACTAGGGGATCTTTCTCCCACTGGCGCAACTTTAACAATTAGAAAATTTTCATCCACCCCATTAACAATTCTTGATCTTATTGAAAATAACACTATTACTTCCGAAGCAGCCGCTTATTTGTGGCTAATGGTTGATGGGCTTGGAACTTACCCTCAAAATATTTTAGTTGCTGGGGGAACAGCCTCTGGGAAAACAACTTTTTTGAATATTCTTTCAAATTTTATAAGACTTAACGAAAGAGTTGTTTCAATTGAAGATACAATTGAACTTTCTCTTTTGAGTAGAGAAAATTGGGTTGCGCTTGAAGCAAGATCTTCAGTTGGATTTGAAGTAAATATGGATGCTCTTTTGAAGAATGCTATGCGTATGAGACCGGACAGAATTATTGTTGGGGAAGTTAGAGGTCCTGAAGCACTTACTCTTTTCACAGCAATGGATACTGGGCACCAAGGATGTTTAGGAACAATTCACGCAAATAATGCAAGAGAAACAATAGTAAAACTTGGAGAAAGACCACTTTCAGTTCCTCAAAGTATGCTTCCTTTGCTTGATTTTATTGTAATAATTGAAAGACATTATTCTAAAGAAAAAGGAATGCAAAGAAAAGTAACCCAAATTGTTGAGTTATCAAGAATGGAAGAAAAAGTATTGTTTGGCACATTATTTGATTTTGATGAAAAAAGTGGGCTGATTAAACGTACTGAGATTGGAAGTGCAGTGTTTGAAGAAATTGCAAGAAAGAATTCAATGACAAAAATTGAATTAATGAAAGAACTTTCCACAAGAAAAATAATATTGGATTGGATGTTAAAACAAAATATTAGAAAACCTCTTGAAGTGCTTGAAGTAATTGAAAGTTATTATTATAATCCTAGTAAAGTTCTTTCAACTATTTCTGAACTTCAATAAAACTAGGTTATTTTTTGTTTAGTTAAGCACTTACTTTTGTTTCTTTTATTTTTTTCTTAATTGCTTTAAACTCACTAACTTTGGAGTAAACACTTCCTGTTGGGGAAGGTTTGCTTTCAAACAAAAAGAAACTTTTTACTTTTATTGTTTCGTTTATTCTTTTGTTTCTTATTTTTGCAAATTCTTTTTGAAAATCAGTAGATTGGGTTGCTTTTGCAATAGTTACGTGCCCATTAAATTCATTGTCAACTCTAATGGATTTACTTGCATATTCTGCAAGAGTGTGTAGTTCAATTGCTTCCGCGCTAACCCAAATTACTCTTTCATCAAATTGGCCCACTCTTCCAATTAAAATATTAAATTCACTAAATTCAATTTTTTCAAGTCTTTTTATTATTTCAATTTCTCCCTGATCATTAGTATCTCCAATAAAACAAAGAGTGATATGTAAATTGTCCGCAGGGATCGCTTTCACATTTGTGATTTGTTCTGTTAATTCAGTAGAAATTCTTTGTCGTAGTTTTTTTGGTATTTCTATTGCAACAAACAATCTTTTCATCACGATCACGCCAATTAACTATTTTATACAGTTTTATTTTCAGTCAAGCATTTTCTTTGCAAATGTTTCCATCTTTTTAATTAGTTCTTGGTTCTTTTCAAATTTCTCATTTCCTTTTTTTATTAAATATTTAATGTAATCGTCACCCACAGTCATTTTTCCTTCTTTAATTGGGGCGGTAATACTTTGTGTTCCAAGCATTTCAACAATAAATTTTCCATCCTTTGCAACTTTTATTCCTGCGCGCTTGATTCCGCAAGTTTCACAATAAACAAGTACTTTTTTTGCATTCTCTAAATTGTTAGTTCCTAAATGTAAAATAATTGGTTCTTGTTTGAAGTAAAGTACTTTTCCTTTAAAATCCGCTACAGCATCAAGTACTTCTTTTGGTTTTACTGTTCTATGCCATTTTCGGTAAAATGCACTTTCTTGTTTTGTTTCTTCATCTCCAAGTCCAATTAAAGCAATTCTTCCTGCACAAGAACTTGAAGTAAAATAGTTTTTTGTTTGAACAATATAATCGCAAAATGGAATAAAATCTTCATCCATTCTTCCCATCTTTTTTGCTTCCTCGTAAGTCTCTTTATGATGCTTTTTTGTCATGGTGAACCTAGAAGCTTCTTCAAGCGCAAGTCTTTTTTTTGCTAACGCTTCTTGCTTTTCAGCCAAATCCTTCCCTTTTTCCTTTACTTTGTGTTTTTTAGCCATTAGAAAACCTTTATATTTTATTCTCTTATCAATTAATCTGATTTAGTATGTTTAAAAAGCAATTGATTTTGGTTTTCGTTTTACTCTTAGCTGCAAGCGTTTTCTCAGTTAGACTAATAGACCCCGTTTCTTTACAATTATCCTCCACAGAAAGTAGTTTTGTTGGAAATGTAAATGTAGGAAATACAATTGAATTAATTTTTTCAAAAGAACTTACAAACAAATATGATTCAATTTCTCTTGTTAGTGAACTTCCAACTGGTTTCGATTATCAAACAAAAAATGAATTAGAAACAATAAAATTATTAATTTCAGTTCCAAAGAACGCAGTAATAGGAAATTATCCTTTTATAGTTGCCCTTACTGGGCCAAATGGATCAGATAAAGTTTCGATTAATTTTAATGTAGTTAATGATGCACTTGTTGTTTCTGAATCAAATATTGCTGAACAAACAGCAAATGTTAACTCAACTACTTCCTATTCTCTTTTCTTAAAAAACAAATCTCAAGGAACTGCAATTTTTGTAATTACTTCAAATCTTCCTGAAGGATGGATGTCAAAAGATGCTTTATCAAAAACAAAGTTTTCAAAAACAATAATCGTTCCTAAAGAAAGTTCTGTTGATATTAATTTTGAAGTTTTTCCTAGACTTGAAGGAAAGAAGAAGTTTACAGTAAAAGTAGAATATGGGAACACTTCTAGTGACTTTGTTTTCGCTGTTAATGCTAAACCAACTCTTGAAAGTAAACTTGAATCAATTACATACGGGTTGCCATTTTACTCATTTTCTCTACTTCCAAGTTATTTCTTAAATAGTTTAATTTCAATAATTCTTCCTTAATGGTTGAATTATTCTCTTTTTAATAAGCTCGATTATTATTGTTATTTATGCGAAAAGATTTTTTAAAAAGCGAGTACTCTTTTGCTCAAAAGATTATTGAAGAAATTAACTCTGGATTAATTAACACTGATAAAGAACTAGAGGTTAGACGGTTTTTTTGGAGTAAAGAGTTAAAACTCAATAATATGCCTCCTTATCCGTTTATTTTAGCTCAAGCAAAAGGGGCAACAAAGAAGGTTCAAAAATTATTATCTATTAAGCCCACAAGAAGTCTTTCAGGAGTACAAGTTATTGCAGTAATGCTTCCTCCTTTTCCCTGCCCTGGCAAGTGCACTTATTGCCCTACCTCTCTTGAAGATAAATCCTCTCCAAAATCTTATACAGGGTTTGAACCAAGTGCTCTTCGTGCTCAAAGATTAGATTATGATGCTTATAAAATTGTGGAAAATAGAATTAAGCAATTAGATTTGACTGGAAATTTCGCAAATAAAATTGAATTGATTTTTCAATGAAGTTCTTTTACTTCTCTTCCAAAGAATAAGCAAGAGCAAATTGTAAAAAAAAGTCTTGATGCAGTGCTTGGTAAAAAAACTAAAACTATTTCTGAAGCAAAAGTTAAAATTGAACACGCGAAACGTAAAGTGGTAGGAATTACTTTTGAAACTCGTCCTGATCTTTGTACAAAAAAGGATGTTAAAGAAATGCTTTCTCTTGGCGGAACAAGAGTGGAACTTGGAGTGCAAAATCCTTCGGATAAAATTTATTCAATTATTAATCGTGGGCACACAGTTAAAGATGTAGTTGATTCTACAAAGCGATTGAAAGATTCTTCATTTAAAGTACTTTATCATTTAATGCCTGGTCTTCCTGGGAGTGATTATAAAACAGATTTAAAAAATTTTAAAGAAATATTTACTAATCCTAACTTTAAGCCTGATATGGTGAAATTTTATCCTTGTTTAGTAATTAAAGGCACAAAACTTTACGAAGATTGGAAGAAAGGGGATTTTGAACCAATTCAAGAAGAAAAAGCAGCAGAACTTTTAGCAGAAATTAAATCCGAGATCCCCAAGTGGGTTAGAGTAATGCGTGTTAATAGGGATATTCCAAGTACGGTAATTTCAGCAGGAGTAATGAAAACTAACCTTCGTCAATTAGTAGAAGAAGAACTTCACAAAATGGGTAAAAAATGTAATTGTATTAGGTGTAGGGAAATTGGTCTAATGAATAGGGGGAAGAAATTTCCGGAAAATGAAGTTCCCACTCTTTCAACAGAATATTATTCTGCGTCAGAGGGAGAAGAAGCATTTATTTCATTTGAATCAAAAACTGCTTTGTATGGTTTTGCAAGGTTAAGAAATCCTGCTAGTCCTTTCTTGAAAGAAATTACAAATAGAACTGCATTAATTAGAGAACTACATGTTTATGGTCGTGCGCTTCCTGTTGGGGAAAATGATGGGGATAGTGTTCAACACAAGGGTCTAGGTCAAGAATTAATTTTAGAAGCAGAACGTATTGCAAAAGAAAAGTATGGTGCAAACAAAATGGTTATAATTTCGGGCTTAGGGGTAAAAGATTATTATAAAAAATATTTAGGGTATAAAAAAGATGGAAATTTTATGTCAAAGAAGCTTAAATAGAATTTAAATTAAACTTGCAAGAAGATTTAAATTCTTGAAAATGTAATGATTCGTGTGAGTTTATGTTTGAAGTGTATTTTATTATTCTAATCTTAATTCTAATAATAGCTTTGGCAATTGTTGCAAAAAGTTTCTTTTCTTTAAAATCAAAATATGATGATTTGTTGTTTTCAAAGCAATCTCAAAGTGTTAAATATGGTCAATTAACCGAGCAATGGCTTCCTTTTAGTAAAAATTTTCCATTTGATTCACAAAATTTTAGGTTTATTGGTAAACCAATTGATGGGCTTTCTTTTGAAAGTGATAAAGTTGTTTTTGTTGAATTTAAAACCAATAAATCTCAATTAAGTGATTCTCAAAGAAGAGTAAAAGAATTAGTGAAAGATAAGAAAGTTGAATGGTTTGAACTCCGAGTTGAGTAGTTAGAATTTTTTGCTTCTAGGGATATTAACTTTCGCACCCATTTTCTTTAGTTTTCTTAAGAGTGCTTTTGTTTTGGGGTCCATTGGAGGTTTTGGCAGAAGGGCCCTTTGTCTCCATTTTTCTTTTATTTGGGCCAATCTTAATTCATTAATTTCCCGCACTCTTTTCTTTAAGCGTTTTAAAGTTAAGTTAATTTCCTTTGATTGCCTTTCCCCAAGTCTTAATGGGGCACCAGCTTCAAAGTCTGAATGAAATCCAATGCAGTTTCCTTTTCCGCCAAGTTCCATGTTTAGAAATTGTTCTATCCCAAACCCTTTGACTTTTCCTTTATATTTTGATCCAAGTGCTTTAAGTAAAGCATTTTTTGAGTAGGATCTTACTCCGGTAATATCTGCAGATAAATATTTAATTCCCCCATTTTCTGACAAAAAAGCCATTGTCATAACGGGTTTATTTGCTGCAGTTGCTTGTTTTGCTTCGTGTTCTAAAATTTCAAAATCTCTTTTTGGTATTTTTAGCATATCTGCATCAAAGGTAATTAATGCGGAGGCATTTCTTCGAACTCCTTCTTTGAATGCGGCAAATATTACTGCGGCTTTACCAACATTTTTTTTCATTTGAATTACTTCGGCTCCATTTTCTATTGCAACCTTGCGAGTTGCATCCGTGCTTCCATCATCAATTACAAGTATTGTTCCATTAAA
>CAZOCW010000033.1:0-8225 GCA_964578405.1 uncultured archaeon
AAAGTAAAGTATGGGGTCTTGAAATGGTGTTGGATACATTAATTCCTAAAAGCAAAATAGAAGCTCTTGTAGGGGATGTACGTGCTGCGGGAGTAGCTGCACGTAAAGGGGTGCACCCTGTTTTTACTTCCGCGATGTTTCGTGCAAATGCTTCAAGACAAGCTCAAGATGCTTCAAAAGAAAGGATAAAACAAATTAATGCAAAAAGACGTGCTCAAGCGGAGAGTTTAAAGAAAAGACATTTGCGAATTAGAGTTTAAATGTTTTTGAATAAATTAATGGAACTAGGTTAATTAATTCTAATTAATTTTTTCTATTAATTAAATTTTCTCAAGTTTATTCAATCTTTTCTTCATTTCTTCTTCAATTCGTTGGGCAGTTCGTTTTGCTTTTTCTCTATCGGTCCAAATTTCTATGTCTTTTGCTTTATCATAAGCCATTCTTCTTACTTCAAGCATGTGCTTAATTTCTTCCATTGGATCTTTATCCGTTAAAGCTGGTCTGTTTTTATCTTTGTAAATTCTACTAAAAATTGTTTCAGGGGAAGCTTTTAGTAAAACAACAAGTCCATTCTTTTTTAGAAGAGTTATATTTTCTTCTCGAGTAACAATTCCTCCTCCGCAAGAAATTATTTGTCCAGTTTTTTCACAAACTTGTTTTAGTGCTTGTGTTTCATAATCTCTAAATTTTCCTTCTCCTTCAGTAGCAAATATTTGAGGAATTGCTTTTCCTATATTTTTTACAATTAAATCATCAAGATCAACAAAAGGCATTTTTCTTTCTCTTGCAATTATTTTTCCAAGAGTAGTTTTCCCAGTTCCTCGATATCCAATTAGAAATATGTTCATTTTATCGCAAATATGATAGATTGTTTGTTTTTTTAAGTTCTCCTAAAAGAACAAAAAGACAACCTTTATATTCTTTAACGATTTTACTGTGTAGGTTAAACTGTCAAAATAAATCTTTTGATGATTTAAGCTTGGTGAAAAGGTGTTGGAAAATGAGTGAATTGCCATTGGCAGCAGTTGATAGAATAATTAGAAAAGCTACAGGTATTAGAGTTAGCGAAAGCGCAGCTAAAGAACTTGCTTTTTATTTAGAAGAAGAAGGAATGAAGATTGGTCAACAAGCAGCAATATTCTCAAAACATGCTGGAAGAAAAACTGTGACTGATGAAGATATCCGACTTGCCCTTAAAAAATAATTGAGTGTTAGTTTTGAAAAAATAAACTTTAACTAAAAAAATAGAACTTGTGAAAAGTGAATTTATCACCTTTCACAAAAAATATTCTAAAATTACTTCTTTTTCTTCTTAGCAACTACTTTTTCTTTTGCTTTTGGTTCGTCTTTTAGGGTTTTGAATCCAATTAATGTATAGATCCAGCAAAATCCTGTTATTGCAACAAATAACATTACTAATCCTAGTATTCCTGCAATAATTGATCCGATCATTCCAATTGTTGGATTGTAGAGTACTGCTACTCCAATTAGAACAATTCCTGCAATTGCTCTTAGGATTCTATCCCATTTAGCTGTGTTTACTTCCATTATAACTCCTCCAATTCTTGGTAATAACAACATTTTTCCGATATATAAAAGTGCTTAATTAAGGTAATTTCATTTGAAGGGGTTTTTCTTTTCGTAAGGCTTTTATTTGAGAAAAACCACTATCTTACAGATTCTTTAGGGGTTTTTGTATGAGTAATGGGAAAATTGGTTCAAGTAGAGTAAAAGAATACGAAGGATATTTGGATTACAATTATCGACCAACAAAGGATGATTTGGTTTGTGAATATTATATAGAACCTGCTAAAGGATTAACTATTGAAAATGCTGCTCAAAGAATTGCTTCTGAATCAAGTATTGGTACTTGGACGGATATTGGAACACTTGATCAAAAACTTTTCAACGAATTATCTCCTAAAGTTTATTTTGTTGATAAAAAAGAAAAAATTGTTAAAATTGCTTATTCAAAAAAGTTGTTTGAAGAAAGAAATGTTGCCCAAATAATGAGTTCTATTGCTGGAAATATTTTTGGAATGAGCGATGTAGAGAATTTGAAACTATTAGATATTGATTTTCCTGAGTCATTCATAAAACATTATAGCGGGCCCCATTATGGAATTCCTGGTGTTAGAAATTTACTAAAAATACATGGTCGCCCATTTGTTGGAACAATTGTTAAACCAAAAATTGGTTTAGATGAAAACCAACATGCAAGAGTTGCTTATGATGCATGGGTTGGTGGTTGTGATTTTGTTAAGGATGATGAAAACTTAACTTCAATGAGTTTTAATAATTTTTATAAAAGAATTAATGCTACTCTAAAACTTAGAGCAAAAGCAGAAAGAGAAACAGGCGAAAGAAAAGCCTACCTTGCAAATGTTACTGCGCCTTATGGAGAAATGCTAAAGAGAGCAAAACATGTTGTTGCACAGGGTGGAGAATTTGTAATGGTTGATGTTTTAACGGTTGGTTGGAGTGGTCTTCAAGAATTAAGAGATCAAGATTTGAGAGTAGTTTATCATGGTCATCGTGCAATGCATGCTGCTTTCACTAGAAATCCAAAACATGGAATTAGTATGCTTGTAATTGCAAAATTATCTAGATTAATTGGAATTGATCAACTTCATGTTGGTGGAATAGTTGGAAAAATGTATGAAGGAAAAGAAGAAGTGACAAATGTTGGAGAAGAAATAGAACACAAAGTTGTTCATTCTCATTTAGCAACTCATAGACTTAAAGAAAATTGGCATAATTTAAAACCAGTTTTAGCTGTTTGTTCAGGGGGACTTCATCCTGGAAAAATTGCTCCATTAATTCACGCAATGGGTAGAGATATTAGTATTCAAGCTGGTGGGGGAATTCACGGTCACCCTGGTGGAACAATTGCTGGAGCAAAAGCAATGCGACAAGCAGTTGATGCTGAAATGAGTGGACAAACTGCAGAAGAATATGCTGTCACACACTCTGAACTTCGTCAAGCAATTGAAAAATGGGGCGGACAAAACTTTTACGATAAACATTACAAAGAACAATATAAGAAAATAGGAAAGAAGAAATGAGGTTGAATTAGGTGGATAAAGTTTTGCAAAGAAGGTTCCCAGTATTATTTGGGTTGTATTTGATTGTGATATTTGTTGTTTATTGGGCGTCACAATTTTTGCTAAGTGTGATTTGGCCAGTGACAAATATTTCGGTAGGTTCAATTAGTGGTGGATCTTCTTCGGCAATGGCTTTATCCACTCCACCAGGTTTTGCTTTTCCTATAATTTTTATTAGTCTAATTCTTATCGTTGCATTGGCAGTTGAGAAATTTATTGCTAAGGAAAAATTGTCTTTGCATTTTGCTTCAAAAATGTTTTTGGTATTATTTGTTAGTTTGCTATTTGGTGGTTGGGTTGTCTCTCTATTTATTTTTTATTTAAATGATTCTTTTTCCGCAGTGATATTAATTTCTTCCATTTCTTCATTTGTAATTCAATTGATACTTTTGCTTTTAGCAAAGTATAACCTAAAGTAGTTTGTTTTTACTCTTCAAAACCTTTATCTTCTTTTTGCTTTTCTTTTACATTTATGAATCATGATAATTTCAAGTTGGGGTCTTTACTAAATCATCCAAAGCGAACGCAAGTTAAAATCAAAGGAGTTAGTTTTGGTTCAAATGATCTTCAACTTATTGCAGGGCCTTGTTCAATTGAATCAAAAGATCAATTAGAATCCACTGCGGTGGAAGTAAAAAAAGCAGGAATTAAAATTTTTAGAGCTTGTGCATTTAAGCCGAGAACAAATCCTTATGCTTTTCAAGGAATGGGGGAAAAAGGACTTGATTTGCTTGCTGATGTTGGAAAGAAATTTAATTTTGTTACAGAAACTGAAGTAATGGATACAAGGCACGTTAAAATTGCTAGTGAAAAAATTGATATTTTACGAGTTGGCGCAAGAAATATGCAAAATTATGATTTGTTAAAAGAATTAGGCAAAGTAGAAAATCCAGTTATAATAAAAAATGGTTTGGCTGCTACTCTTGAAGAATTTTTAAGTGCTGCTGAATATGTTTTACAAGCAGGAAATCCGAATGTGATTTTGTGTTATAGGGGACTAAGAACTTATGAGCCAACTGTTAGATACAATTTTGATGCACTTTCAATTCCTGTGCTAAAAACATTAACTCACTTGCCAGTAATTGCTGATCCCTCTCACGCTGCGGGAAAACGAGAACTAGTTCTTCCACTTGCAAGAGCAGCAATAGCTTCTGGGGCGGATGGGTTACTTGTTGAAACACACATTAATCCTGAGGTTGCTTTAAGTGATAAAGATCAACAAATCAAAGCTAAAGAAATGGTTGATTTTATTAAAAATGTGGAAGTAGTTGGAAAAGCTGTTGGAAGAAAATTTGATTTAAGAAAATAGTTTGGCCCAATTTACTTAATTTCTACTTCTTCAGCTAATTATTTAAGCCCTTTGTACTTGAGTTCTTTACTTTTGTAGGTGGTAGAATGGAAGAAACAATAAAAAATTTGAATAAAGCCTTTATTGGGGAATCTCAAGCAAGGAATAGATATACTATGTTTGCAAAACAAGCAATGAAAGATGCTTATTATGAACTTGAAGCAATATTTTTAGAAACTGCTGATCAAGAAAGAGAGCACGCAAAGCAATTATCAAAGATGATTAATGATTTATTAGCTAAATCTGGTAAGAAACCAGGCCCTGTTATGGTTGAAACCGAAGGGGCAGCAATGTTTGGTTCTACTATTGAGAATTTGAAAGGTGCAATTGCAGGAGAATCACACGAATTTGAATCAATGTATCCTGAATTTGCAAAACAAGCTGTAAAAGACGGTTTGCCTTTGGTTGCTAAACGATTAATGGCTATTGCTGTTGCTGAGAAGCATCACAAGGAAAGATATATGAAAATGCTTGCAGCAATTGAAAATAAAAGTTTGTTAGTTAAACCAAAGCCAGTTGTTTGGTTTTGTAGAAAATGTGGTTATATGCACATTGGAACTTCTCCACCCGATAAGTGTCCAGCATGCGATCACGAAAAGGAATATTATTACACAAGAACTGAAGAGTATTAGTTTGATTAACTAAGTCAAGTGCTAAATTAGCACTTGATTTTTAATTCTTTTTTTAAAAAAGTAAGTTTATTATAGGTATAAATCGATTTTATTGTATGCTGTTTAATCGTTCTTTTGGTCAGGGTACAGTAGAATATTTAGTGATTGTTTCTATTGTTGTTGTTCTCTCTTTTGTTGTTGTTGGAGTGGTTGTATCTCAAACAGGAAATGCTAGTAATGTTTCAACTAATTCTGCTAAAATTAACTCTTTGGCTGGAGAAATTTCAATTATTGAGACTGGGGTAAATCCTGACGGTAATTATTTGGTGGTTTTGAAAAGTAATATTGTTGGGGCAATTGTTGTTACTAATGTTAAAATTGGAGATTATTCTAAAACTTTTGCAGAACAATTAAATCAAGGTTCAAAACAAAATTTTATAGTTCCTGGTGCCACATGCAATATTGGTGAAAAAAAAGCTTTGCCAGTCTTAGTAACTTATACTGATCAGTATGCATTATCGCACGTACAAAAATATTCAGGATCCCTTTCTTTTTCTTGTGAAAATTATTCAATTAGTAATACTGCTCAACAAGGAATCCCCCCAATAGTAAATACTGGGGATGTTATTTCTCCAACAATTTCATTGCAATCTCCTGTAAACAATTCTTCATTTTCAGGAATTGTTGATTTTAATTTTTTATCAAGTGATAATAATGCAATTTCTGCTTGTGTTCTTAGAATTGATGGGGTGGATAGAAATTATTGGACCAAAATCGATTCAAATACTTATAATGTGTTGAAATTTAATCTTTCTTCTCTTGCGGATGGAATTCATACATGGGATGTGAATTGCATTGATTATAATTCAAACTGGGGAACAAGTGTTGGAAATGATTGGAATATTATTGCATTGCATGTTCCTGTAACAATTTTTTACAATAATTCCTGGGGATTTGATAATAACTCAGATTATTCTTTTGATCCTGACAATAATTGTGGAATTAGTTTGGGTAAATTAAAAATTAAAGATTATGATGAGGTGTTTGGGGATGGGACTGATGGAGCGTTAGTTGTTTCTTCCCTAAATTTAGTTGTAAATGATTACAATAATTTAGTTGGAAATGAATTCATTGGTGATAATAATATTGCCGTTGCAAACAGTGCTGCATTTACTAGCGGGGATGAAGTTTTAATTATTCAAATGCAAGATGCAAATAAATTAAGTGCTGGGCAATATACTTTTGCAAAAATAAGTTCTGTTGATAAAAATAATTTAATTCTAACTTCTCCATTAGACAAAAATTATTATTCTGGAGTATATAATTCAACTTCAGCAATTTCTGCGCAAGTAATTAGAGTTCCTCAATATACAAATGTTACAATTAATAGTGGGGCATCCATGACCGCAAAAACTTGGGATGGAATGAGTGGGGGAATTATAGTATTTAGAGATTTGAATAGTTTAGTAATTAATGGAAAAATTGATGTTAATGAAAAAGGATTTCGCGGAGGAATAAGCGGAAGCACTGCTCCTGAAAAATTTATTGGATTTAGTGCAAGTGGTGGTGGGGGCGGTGGCGGAGGTTCAGGCGGGCATGTTGGTAATGGTGGAAGTGGAGGAATACCAAGTGGTGGCACTGGTGTGAGCAATCCTGGTGGAAGTGTTTCGGGCGCTGGAGGAACTGGTTCAAATGGAGGGGGCGGTGGTGGTGCTGGTGGAGGTTGGGGAAGTAATGGTGGAGGATCTGCTTGTTGTGGTGGTGGTGCTGGAGGAAGTCAATCAGGGGATACTGGATTAAGTGCGGCATCAGCAACAAGTGCTGGTGGTGGGGGCGGTGGTGGTGCAGGAGGAAGAGATTCTGCTGGTGGTGGGGGAGGAGCAAGAGCATACAGTTCTTGGGATAATAATTCCACAAGTAATTTAAGTAATATTTTATTAGGCGGGGGAGCTTCTGCAGGTGCTGGTGGGGGCGGTGGTGGAGGTTCCGGAGATTATGCAAATCCAAATGGAGGAAGTGGTGGAAGCGCAAGTGGAAGTGGGGGAACAAGAGGAACTGATTCTTGTTCAGGAACAGATTCAACAAATGGATCTTCTGGTGGAAGTGGTGGAAATGGTGGTGGAATAATTATGGTTTATGCAAGTAATATTTCTTTAACAGGAACAGTTACTGCAAATGGTGGTAATGGTGGTAATGGTGGTGCTGGTGGTAAAGGTGCTGACATAGGTGGCTGTGGAACTACTCACCCAGCAGGTGCTGGCGGAGGAGGAGGGGGAGGTAATGGTGGTGCTGGTGGAACAATTTATTTATTTTCTACAAATATGAACGCTGGAACAAATTTAGTTTTAGCAAATGCAGGTGGTGCTGGTAGTGGGGGAGCTGCAGGAGCAAAAGGAACTGGTGGAAGTAATGATGCGGGGAATGGGGGAACTGGATTTATTGGTTCTGCTGGAATAACTGGAAAAATAAGATTTGATTATTTGAATTTAACTGGAACAACTACTCAATTAACATTTAGTAAAAGACTTTCTACCTCTTGTTATGCAGATATGAATTACTCTCCTTTGGTTCAAACTGATTTGAATTGGATTTCTATAACTGATACAAATACATTAAATGGGGGAAGCATTAATTATCTAGTTCAATTTGATTCAAATGGTAGTTGGTTTGACTCCTCTCAACTTCCTATTAAATCTGATAAAAATATTTTAATTAGAGCAAAATTAAATGTTGGGTCAACTTCGCCAGAGCTTGATCAATTAACAATTAATTACTCAAAAACACAATAATTGAATTGTTTTATTATTTGGAAAGCTTTATATTTTAGAAAAGCTTAGTTTTCTCATGCAACATTTTCCTTTAACTGAAAAATTACACACGGATGTACTTGAAGAGAAGTATGGTCCGATTCATGCAATTGTAAAAAAACACACTGATAAACTAAGAGAATCACTTCTTGTTGATGATCATGGTATTGCAAGAACTTATGCTGCAACAGTTTTTTCAACAAAATTTAAAGGGGACATTAAGGATGTTAATGACGCAATAAAGCAAGGTAAACCAATTGGTCAAGCATTTAGAGAAAAAGGGTTTATTATTAGAAAAAATGTTCTTGATGTGTTTATTGTGGAGCTCCCTTATTGGTTGCAAAAAGAGTTTGCC
>CAZOCW010000034.1:0-5898 GCA_964578405.1 uncultured archaeon
AGGATTTGTTTTTGTTCTTGAAGCAGCAATTGCACTTGTATTATTTTTAATGATTTTGAGTGCAGTATCCCTTCACACAAATTCAGGAAAAAATTCCTTACAAAACCAAAACTCACAAGACACTCTTTCAAGCGCACTTTCGTTTTTAGACGAAAACGGGTATGTGTTTTATGTAACTGATCAAAATATTAGCGCGGACTCTAAAATTACCCAAATTCATTCAAAAATTGCTTCTTTACTCCCAAACAATTATTACATTCGAACAGAGTTAAATGATTATGAAGCGGATTTAAATAAGTGCAAATTAAATCCAACTTTTAATAATTGTTTTACTGACCTTAATTCTTATTCCCCTCAAGGTCCAACAATTCCAACTGAAAAAGATATTATCCATCAGAGAATTATTCTTGCAAAAAAGTCTTCTGCAAAAGAATGCTCTATTGGAGCAATATTTTCTCCATTTACAGGAATAAATCAACCAGCCACGGAACCAAAAATAAATAAATTATTTTTCTCTTCAGAGAATACTTCTCAAAAAGTAAATAAATTATTTTTTGCAGGGTACAGTGACAAAAATGATCTTAATGTTTCTTTTAATGTAAGTGTAACTCCTACTGACGAAGTTGAATGCGGGCAAACAATTAGGGCAGATTTGAATGCAACTATTTCTGCACCAGGAAGATATCCTGCGGCAATTATGCTTGTTCAAGATAAATCAGGGTCCATGGCATGGGACGGATTACTTGATCTTACTGATCCAAGAGATTTATTTACCTTAGGAAATTATGTGTTTGTTGCTGATGGTTCTGCAGGATTACGAGATATTAATATTAGTAATCCACTTTCAGCAAATATTTTAGGAACTTATAACAGCCCAGGAACTGCGTCAGGAGTACATGTAATTTCAAATACTGCCTACCTTGCAGATGGAACAAGCGGATTAAATGTAATAAATGTTACAAATAAAGCAGCACCTGCAACACTTGGATCAATTACAACAATTGGAACTGCAGACAAAGTTTTTACTTCAGGAAATTATGCATATGTTGTTACAACAAGTAACGGATCAACAAATATTTCCGATTTTAATATTAGTGGATCACAAAATGTAGATTTAAATATTGGAAAATTAACCCAAGATTTAAATATTGGAGTAACTGGGGCAGATAATAATAATTTCAATATTGGAGTGACTGGCGCAAATTATGCGATTTCACAATCATTTGTAGCTGCATCAAATACTATTCGAACAGTGTCAGTACTTGTAAGAAAAACTTCTAGTACAAACCCCCCAGCTAATTTAACTGTAGATTTAAGAACTGCTCTTCCTGGTTCGGGTTCTACTCTTGCAACAGGGACTATTACCGCGGCTTCATTATCAACAACTAAAGGTTGGACAAGCGTTGATTTTGGAAGTGACATAGCAGTTACTTTGGGCCAAACTTATTATTTAGTGCTCTCAACTTCAGGAACTCACGCTTCAAGATATTACCAGTGGTACTCAAGAACAAGCACCCCGAGTATTTATACTAACGGACTTTCTTACATTACCTCTTCCCCACAAAATAATACGGATGCTTTTTTACAAACTAATACTACAATTTCACAAGCAGCACAATCTTTTATCCCTAATTCAAATTCAATTATATTAATTTCTTTGTACTTAAGAAGAAACCCTGCAGGAGCAGCACCCCCAAATAATTTAACTGTAAATCTTAGACAAACTATTTCCGGCGCAAACATTGCAACAGGAACAATAACTCCAGCTTCAACCACAAATTCTTACGCTTGGGTTGATGCTGATTTTGGAAGCAATATTGATGTAGACCCAACAGCAACATATTACCTTGTAATTTCTACAACTGGTTCAAACAGCGCAAATTATTATCAATGGGCCGCATTAAACACAAATCCTTATGCTAATGGAACCGCTTACAGTATGACAACTTCCCAAACTAATATAGATGCATTTATCCGAACTAATCACCGGGCAAGAACCGGACTACAAATAATTGATATTTCAAATCCTGCTGCATTAGTTCACAAATCAAGTTTTGCAGGAACGGATCCAAATGATATTTATGTTGTTGGAAATTATGCATATTTTACTGATGGAACTGCAGGACTAAGAATAATTGATATTACTTCTCCAATTAATCCTACTCAATCAGGAATTATTGACACTACTAATGCACAAGGATTGAGTATTTCTGGAAATTATGCCTATGTTGCGGATGGCTCCGCAGGTCTTCGCGTAATTGATATAACAAACAAAAGTGCACCAAGTATTTTAGGAACTTATAATACTCCAGGAACAGCATATGATGCATATTATTATTCAGATGGAAATGTATATGTTGCTGATGATTCTTCCATTTTGGGTGTTAATGTTTCAACCCCTTCTTCTCCAAGTTTAGTTCGCACATTTTCAACCCCTTATAATTATCAAAGAGTTCAAATAACAAATAATTATGCACTTCTCACTCCAGGGTATAATAGTAGTTTAGTTTCTTTTAGCATATTAAACGGACCGAAAATTGATCAATCAAAAGTATCAGCAAGTTCTTTCATTGATAACAATGGTTGGAAAACTGTAGATAAAATAGGGATAGTTTCTTTTTCTTCAAGTACAACCACCGATCAAACTCTTCTCAAACTTGGAGACACAAATAAAACCATATTAAAAAATAAAATGAACGCACTTGTAGCAAACGGATCTACTGCAATTGGAGACGCAATATATTCTGCAACTACCGAACTTTCAAGTAGTAGAGTCTCTCCTGGAGAATATAAATTTCAAGTTTTGTTAAGTGATGGACAAAGTAATTCCGGTTCAAACCCAGTAACTGCCGCAACTGATGCCAACTCCAAAGGAATTAAAATTTACACAATTGGATTTGGGAGCGATGCTGATGAAGCAACATTACAACAAATTGCAACAATTACTGATGCAAATTATTACAAGGCAAATGACATTACTGCATTGCAAGGAATTTATGCCTTAATTGCAACAGATATTGGGGAGTACTTATCAATGGCTTCAAGTAAAGCATATGATTCAAATATTGTAATACCCATTGATCAATGTAGTTTTATTACTAATGATGGAAACGGAACTTGCAGAGCAATTGGGGACAGTAATTATTTGGTATACAATGTAAGTTTAATTGACCCCACTCACCCTTGGATTGATTTTTACGAAATGACTATCCCTTGTGATAATCCTGCAGCATGTAGATCAAGTCAATTAATTTTACCAGGAAGCGGAACTAGTTTTAATTGGACGGATTCAAATCACTCACAAAGAGATCCATTCATCTGGGACACAAACAAAACAATTAATTTCAAATACAAAGATTTAGGAGTTACCCTAAGTAATGCATTCATTAATGAAGATAACCAAATTTCGCTTGATGTTAATGCATACAATTCGGGATCGCTAAGCACTCCAACGTCCACAGTGGACTTTTATTTAGATGATCCAAACACGGGCACTTTCTTAAAACAAGAAACAGTTCCTGCACTTAATCCAAGTCAATACAATTTATACTTAGGGGAAGAATTTACAACCCAAGGTTGGATTTATGCAATAATAAATAAATCAAAAGCAATTCTAGAGTGCCCGGGCAATAATATTGCTTCAATTTATTGTACAGGCGCCCCAAGAACTCAATATTATGTTTTAGATGTTTGGATGTGGAGGAAATAAAATGAATAATAAAGGATTATTATTTACTGTAATGACTCTATTCCTTGGAATAACTTTACTTTCAGCAGTTATTATGTTTGAAGACATTTCAAGAAACTCTTTTTCAATTAAAGAAATTGCTGCCATTTCATTAGTTTCAGATAGATTCAATAATATCTCCAACCAATTAATTGATTTTGATAAAACTGGTTATTCAAAAAGTGTTGCACAGCGCACTCTTCCATTTGATTATGATTTAAATAAAGACTCAAATAGTATTACAATTACCCAACCATTTCCATTCAGCCAAGCAAAATATGATGCATTTTTTGATTCAATAAATATTGCAAACATATTCTTTGAAGATCAAAATAGAATGCATTCTTTTGATGGATTAATAATAGATGTAAATTCTCCAAAAAATTCTTCATGGGGGGGAAGTGCAACAAGTATTAATTTCTTAATTAATCCTTTTTGTTATGAATATATTGTAAAATCCTCAAAAGACACTTTATTTAGCAAAAGTACAAGCAATAAATGCAATGCGGCATTTGCAAGCTCTTCAATAAAAAGACTTGATATTAACATTTTAGTTAACTCAGGAGAGGATTACAATTCATTTTTGTGTAATGGTTTAGCTTGCCCACAAATCGCTTACAATCCATCCAATTCAAACCCGTATTACAAAATAACAATTATTGATACAAATTGTACGTCTTGCAACATTTCTCAAAAAACTGCCTCAAATCACTTTAGCGCAGCTTCTGATTTTAACATTACTTTAACTTGCATTGGGGCTTTGTGCACTTCAACCCCTGTAATAATAAAAGAATCTTCACTTGACTTTAACATTTCCCACCCAACCGGAAAAGCCAAGAGTATTATTAGCACAATTACTTTCAATGATTATCCGCAAGAATTCTTTGCTAAAGACATCAATATGCTTGTAAGTTCTCAAATAGAAGGAAACCTAAAAAGCACCCAATAGAAGGCAGAATTTTACCAAAGAGTATTGTTTATATTAATGAAAAGAGTAAGATGAAGTATGTCTAACGAGAATATTTTGCCAAAAAAGAAAGAATCCTTAATGGAAAAATTTGTCCGAATTGTACTACGGAAAAAGAAACCTGCACAACCACAAACCCCAACAGCCCAACCAGTTGAAATTCTTGTTAATCCTTCCAAAATTAGTCAAAAAAGAGCAAAACCATCAAAAAAGAAAATAAAAAAAGTGAATAAAGCACTAAAAGTTAAAAAAATAATAAAAAAGAGCCGAAAGCTAAAAATCGTTAAAAAAGTTAGTTCAAAAAACAAAACTAAACTTAAAATAAAAAAAATTCAAAAAATAACTAAATCCCGCATAACCCCAAGAATAACTAAATCCAACAATAAATTTACTCCTTTGCCAAATATTGCCAAAAAAGAATTAATTCAAGAACCTCAAAAACAATCCCCCCAAATTCAAATTAACTCTCTTGAATCAACTTCAAACACCTCATCAACTTTCACCGAACTTGAAGAAGAAGCATTAAAAGCAAAAACAGAAAACGAAAAAAAAGAAGAAGCAAAAAATGCAATTAAAGAAAAAGAAGAAATTAAGGAACTTGGAGAAAGAATCACCAAAAACAACAAACTAACCGATTTTGACAGAGTATTAAATGCAATTCAAAAATATGGATCTGTTGAAGCTGCAAAATTAAGAAAGGAAGTTAATATTCCTGAAAAACAATTCACTATTTGTTATTCAATTTTGCAAAAGAATGGAGAAATAAAAGTTGAATACCCTCTTGTTGGAAGAATGAAGCTTGTTGCGGTAAAGAAAAAGAAAGTTGAAGAATAATTGGGGTGGATTTATGGCAATACAAGGAAAAAAAGATAAAGAAAAAAATAAAACTGACATCAAAGAAATAAAAACACCTGACAATGCAAAAGACACTTTACCAAAAGGATTCGATTTATCCTCAATTCAACACTTTTACGAATCATATACTACCGAAGCTGATGGAGTTACTGCGGATGTTAATATTATTGAAGAAAGAAAATCTTTTGTAAAAGAATATTTCCTCAATTTTCCAAATTACGGAGAGGGAACGGATTCACTTTTAAAAAACTTAAAAAACACTCTAATAATGGAAACATCCATTCAAACAGAAAATCTTGCAGATACAAAACACTTAGAAGCAATGAAAGAAAAACTTTCAGCAAGAGCA
>CAZOCW010000034.1:5998-8139 GCA_964578405.1 uncultured archaeon
TCTTGCAGATACAAAACACTTAGAAGCAATGAAAGAAAAACTTTCAGCAAGAGCATTAGTTTTACTTAAAAAAGAACTTCCACAAATGAGTGTAGAAGAAGAAAAAACATTAATCGGGCTACTTTTGCAAGAAATGCTTGGAATTGGAAAAATAGAATTCTTAATCGCGGACGGAAATTTAGAAGAAATTGTTGTTAATACTAGTAAAGAACCAGCTTGGGTTTATCACAAAAAATATGGTTGGTTACAAACAAATGTTTTCATCCCAACTGAAGCAGATATACAAAATTATGGAAGTATTATTGCAAGAAGAGTAGGAAAACAAATTACTACCCTTAACCCTTTACTTGATGCACACTTAACTAGCGGGGATAGAGTTAATGCAACTTTATTTCCAATTTCAAACAAAGGAAATACTCTTACTATTAGAAGATTTAGAAGAGATCCTTGGACTGTTACTGATTTAATTGGAAATAATACCGTGAGCGCAGAAATGATGGCTTTAATTTGGGAAGCAATGGAATATGAATTAAATATTATTTTCTCTGGGGGTACTGCTTCTGGAAAAACAACAATTCTAGGAATTTGTTTACCTTTCATCCAAGCAAATAATAGAATATTAAGTATTGAAGATACAAGAGAACTTCAAGCACCCGACTTTCTGCACTGGGTTCCACTTACTACAAGAGAAGCTAACCCTGAAGGAAAAGGTGCAGTATCAATGCTTGATCTTTTAGTTAATTCATTAAGAATGAGACCTGACCGTATAATTGTAGGAGAAATTAGAAGAAAGGAAGAAGCGGAAGTAATGTTTGAAGGAATGCATACAGGACACAGTGTTTATTCTACTGTTCACGCTAATACTGCTGATGAAACTATTACAAGGTTAACAAATCCTCCAGTAAATATCCCAGTTAACATGCTTGATTCAGTACATTTGAATGTAGTAATGTTTAGAAATAGAAGACTTGGAGTTAGAAGAGTACTTCAAGTTGCTGAATTTATTTTAGAAAAAAGAGGAGGAAACGATCAAACTGTTAGAGCAAATGTTTTATTCAGATGGAGAGGAAGCGATGATAAGATTGTGAAAGCAAATGAAAGTATTAGATTAATGGATGAATTAACTCTTCACACTGGTCTTTCAAAAGAAAAAGTTCTCTCTCAAATTAGTGAAAAACAAAAAATATTAGAGTGGATGGTTAAATTCAAAATTAGAGCAGTTAATGATGTTGGAAAAGTTGTTGCTCAATACTATAAGGATCCTGAAAGTGTTCTAACTCTTGTAAGAAATGATAAACCTTGGGAGGATATGTAAATGGAAGTAGTTCCCTTTCTCCCCCTGCCTTTTCCTGCTGCAAAAAAAGTCGCAAGACCATTTATGGGAATAGGAGAAAAAATTTCAAAACTATTTCCTTCGCTTTCAGATGATTTAAACCAAGCAGAAATTGATTCTTCGGTTGATGAATATTGTGCAATAATGACATTTAGTTTTTTTATTTACTTTTTACTATTTTGGGTTGTCTCCTCACTAGTTTTAGGGAAATTTGTTTATACTAGCATAAAATTTCTTTCAATTTCAATTCCTCAATCCACACTTATTGGACTTGCAATTGGATTAGTATTGGGATTTCTAATTTTCATTCAAATGGCGGCATATCCAAAAATCAAAATTAAAAAGAAAGTAAGAAAGATTGACTCAAATTTGATTTATGCATTAAGAACTATGCTTGTTCAATTAAAGAGTGGGGTAAGTTTATTTGATTCTCTTTGTATGATTGCCTACTCAAAAAGATATGGCCAACTCGGAAACGAAATAAAAAAAGCTGTGGATAATATTACTTCAGGAATGCCTCAAGATCAAGCACTTGCGGAGTTAGGGGAAAAAAATCCAAGTGTTTACTTAAAGAAAGTTTTATGGCAAATAGTTAACGGAATGAAAGCGGGTGCAGATGTGTCAGATATTTTACAAGAAAGTGTTTCTTCAATTACTCGAGAGCAACAAATTGATATTGAAAAATATGGAAATAGTCTAAGGATTCTTTCCCTAATGTACTTAATGATAGGGGTAATTATCCCAGCACTTGGTTTAACTTTTATGATTGTAATTGGATCTTTTCCAAGAATACAAATAACTGAAATTA
>CAZOCW010000035.1:0-3163 GCA_964578405.1 uncultured archaeon
GAAATAAATAAAGTGCTAGTTATTCCCGGTATTCCTTGGTTTGAAAGTTTTTTTGAAGTGTAAAATTTATGATTTGATATTTGGTATGCTGATAAACTTACTGGGCAGTAGGATTTGCTATTTTCAATTGCTTTTAGTACTGCCTCTCCAAGCAAAAAATCTCTTGAAGAAAGTCTAGGGTAAATAGCATGAAATTCAAGCAAATTTTTATCTTTGTAAGTTAAATCCGTTTTCCCATCCACTGAAAGAATTTGAATTTTATCAATTGGGACAAATATTACATTTGAAAATTTCTTTTTTCCTTCTTCAAGTAGCATGTTAACTGTGGATTGTTTGTAAGTTTTTGATCCTATAATTAAAAGACTTTTATTTTCTTTTAAATTTTGTTTATGTTCTGGGAAAACTATTTTTGTAGGGCTCATTTGAATAACCACCCCAAAATTGTTTTTCCGAATAACTTTCTTAATCCGAGGAAATCATATTTGATTTTTCTTTTTCCTTCGTTTTTAATGGCTTGTTCAATTAAAAAATCAGCAACATAGTCTTCAATTTTTTCTGAGCAAATTTGGTTAAAATCAGACCAAGGTATTATTGGATCAACTTTCACAACTTTTCCTTTACAAAGATCAACTCTTGCAATATCATACTTGCAAGCTTCTGCAGCAGAGTGAATTATTTTTGATTCATTTTCAGTAACTTTGTATATTTTTCCTTCATTAATTTCAACTGTTATTCCGTCATTGAATTTTCTTTTTACAGAAAATATTTTTTTTCCAACTACTACGCTAGAAATAATATCTGCCTTTGAGAATTGTCTTAGCATAAACCCATCAATTTCAGTTTTTATACTTTTTATGTAACTATTTAATGCACGAGGATTATTTACTACAATTGCCTGTTGGACATTTTTTCCAATAAATGATTTTGCAAGAAGAGGGTAAGTTAGTTTTTTTGATAAATGTTCTATGTTTTTTGCATTTCCTGAAGTAATTGATTTTGGAATTGGTATTTTTGCAACAGAGAGTGTAACAAATTGATAAGGTTCATTCATTCCAATATAATATGAGCCTTTTTTAGAAGAAGTATAGCATCCTTCTGACTCCAGTTGATCAAGTAATGGTTCAATAAAAGGTGCAAGAGTTGTTCTTGCTTGAATAAATATTGCGTCATATGGTGGTAATTCTTCTCCCTTGGATTTAATTAAACTCTCGTTTTGTTTGCTTACTAAGATTATTTTTGACAATCGAATATAGCTTGCATTATGTCCTTTTGCCTTAATTGCCTCGACAAACATTTCAGCATTCTTCTTCTTCTCAGCAAGTATTAATATGTCCATGTAGCAAATGCTACTGTGTATCCATTCCTATAAAAGGTTTTGCTTTTCTAGTTTTCCAAACCCCCTCCAAAAAGGTTAATAATACGGTTTTCCTATTAACTATGATTTGATTTTATGGGCAAAGGAAAGAGAATAATTGGTTTAGTTGATTTGGTTCGAATTAAAGGTAAAAAAGGAATTGTATTAAAGAAAGCTCTTTTTGATACTGGTGCAACAAGGACCTGTATTGATGTTCGTACAGCCGCAAAAGCAGGGATTGGGCCAATTATTTCAAGTGTAAAAATTAAGAGTGCTTCTTCCCCTCGTGGATATACAAGAAGGGCAATAGCCGAAGCTATAATTATTGTTAAGGGTAAAAAAATTAAAACCGGGGTAAATATTGAAGATAGAGAAGGATTGCCGTATTCAGTTTTAATTGGAAGAGATATAATTCACAATAACTTTTTGATTGATGTGTCAAAAACTCATACTAGTAATAAAGTTGGGGATTCGAAGGATGCTACTGAGAGAGTTAGACTTCAACTAAAAAGTGATTTAGCAAAGAAACAACGAGGTTGATTTTAATTATGGTTTCACAAATAAATGATTCGGCAGTAATATCAAAAAAAGAAAAATCCTCTCTGAAATCTAATCTTGAAGGGATTGAGTTTAAGGAGCTTTCCCAAATTAATTTAAATACAATTTCTGAATTGCACTCTCTTTTTTCTCATTGGAAAAAATCCTCTGTTCAAAAAAAATTAAATGCAACTATTAAGGGAATTGATAAAAGATTTGTTGCTTTGGAAAATGGAAAAGTTGTGGCGCATGTTAAAGTGGTATTTGGAAAAGGGTTGCATAAGCATAGAGCGGAAATTAGTTCTCTTGTGGTTGAGTCCTCACATAGACGTCACCACATTGGAATTGGGTTAATGGAATTTACATTGAATAATTTGCCTACTACAAAAAAAGTTGTTCTTTTAGCAGTTGATTCAAAAAATAAGCCCGCAATTTTATTATACAAGAAACTTGGATTTTCTAAATATGGGTTGTTAAAAAAAGCTGCTCTAATAAATGATAAATTTGTGGATAATTGTTTAATGAAAAAAGATTTGTAATTTATTTTAATTATTTAACCTGATTTTTGCTTGTTTACTTTTCAATTAGTTTTAAACCCTAAGAATTAGCTTTAAATAGGAGTAATTGTCTTATAGTAGATAGTTGTTTAGTGATCAAACATGTGTGCTAGCGTTTTATTTAGTCCAACAAAAGCTTTTGAAGATGCATTTCATAATGCGGATTTGAAAGGAGCATTTGGGATTGTTTTAATTGCAGGAATATTAATGGCTCTTGCATCCTATTTTGTTTTAGGTAACATTTACGTTAGTTTGTACTTTTTCATACTTAACTTAGTAGAATGGTTAATTTTCTCAGGTTTCGTTTGGTTCTTTGAATTTATCCATGTTAGAAAAAAGAAACACTTAATTGGAGTAAGTTACGAACAGTGTTTATCAGTTGTTGGAAAACTTTGGGCAGTTAATCTTGTTGCTTCCCTAGTATTTGCTTTTACAGCTTTTTTAGGTCCAATTGTTGGTTCAGGGCTTTTAATGTTCTTAGGGATTTTGTTCATATTGTGCTCAATAATCCTAACAATTGCTTGGCTAATAGCTTCCTACAAGATGCTTAAAGTAGTACTTGGGGTAAGTGGATTAAAATTAGCCTTAAATTGGATTATGCTTACTGTATTGTACGGTTTGACTATTGGAATAATCATTTCAAGTCTTTAATTCCTTTTAGTCTTAAAACCAATCAATTTTCTTAATAATTCCTCCATTTATTTTTTCATTATCA
>CAZOCW010000035.1:3173-8010 GCA_964578405.1 uncultured archaeon
TATAATTCTATCCATTCTTTAGTTCCGTTTTATTTCCTAAAATCAATTCATTTTCTTAATATTTTTGTATTTTTCTTTTTTTATTTAGCCGTTTAAACTAATTATAATGCATTTTTTCATCGTTTTGGAAAGGTTTATAAAGGAAAATGGGTGGAAAATAAGTATGGCTTCAATGAAGAAATTATGTTCCGAATGCAAGGCAAGATTTGAGTTCAATATTGACGACCTTGAAGAAGGGGATGCGGTAACTTGTACAGAGTGTAACCTAGAGTACACGGTAATTGCTGATAAGAAAGGGGCCTTAAAACTTATTGAAAGTAAAGAATTTGAGATGGAAGAAGAAGAGGAAGAAGCATCTTCTGGTAGTGATGAAGAAGACTTTGATTCTGACTAGTCCTATTATTCCATTAATTCACTTCATTTCGTTTGTTCCGTCTAATACTCTATTCTTTAAATATTCTATTAACTAATTCTTAGGTATCTAAGTGGATAGAAAATAGGTTTGATTTTTATGATATCTAAAATTTTAATTAAAATTTAAGATAAATAAAAATAGTGATTTTTATGACATTAAAGTTTTTCAATTCTTTTGGAAATAAGTTGGAAGAGTTTAACTCAATCACTCCAGGGTTTGTGGGGTTATACACTTGCGGGCCAACAATTTACAATTATGCCCATATTGGAAATTTGAAGTGCTATACTTGGGAAGATTTGTTGAAAAGATATTTACTTTTCAGAGGGTACAAAGTAAAACAAGTAATGAATCTTACTGATATTGATGATAAAACAATTAAGGGTGCAATTGAAAACAAAATTGCTTTAACTCAATTTACTGATAAATACAAAAAAGGTTTTTTTGAGGATATAAAAACCCTAAACATTTTGCCCGCGGATATTTATTGTGCCGCAACAGAGCATATTCCTGAAATGGTAAATATAATTCAAAAACTTCTTGATAAGGGAGTGGCTTACAAAGGGGAAGATGGATGTATTTATTATTCAATTAAAAAATTTCCAAGTTATGGAAAACTTGCAGGAATTGATCCAACTAAACTTAAAGCAGGTGCAAGAATTAAACAGGATGAATATGAAAAAGAAGGAATTGGGGATTTTGCTTTATGGAAAGCTTGGGATGAAAATGATGGTCCAGTATATTGGGAAACTTCTTTAGGGAAGGGAAGACCAGGGTGGCACATTGAATGTTCTGCAATGAGTGTAAAATATTTGGGGGAACATTTTGATATGCATACTGGGGGAATAGATAATAAATTTCCTCATCACGAAAACGAAATAGCTCAAACTGAAGCTGCTACAGGAAAAAAATTTGTAAATTATTGGATGCACACCGCTCACTTAATGGTTGAAGGACAAAAAATGTCAAAATCTCTTGGAAACTTTTATACTTTGAGAGATTTATTAGACAAGGGATTCAAACCAAAAGCAATAAGATATACTTTCCTTAACACAAATTATCGTCAACAATTGAATTTTACTTTTGAATCCGTTAAAGATGCACAAAAAACTCTTGATGGGCTACAAAACTTTATTGATAGATTAAAATTAATTAAAGAAACAAAAGCAAATGATTCTGTAATAAATTTTGTTGATGAAGCAGTTATTGCTTTTACTGATGCAATGGATAATGATTTGAATGTTCCTGAAGCAATGAAATATGTTTTTGATTTCACAAAGAAAGTAAACAAACAAATTGATGAAAATGCACTTGGGGTAAATGGGGCAAAAGAAGCTCTTGATTTTTTAAAGAAAATTGATTCAGTAATGGGCGTACTTGATTTCTCTGAAAAGTTTTTTGAAATAACTAGCGAACAACAAAGATTAGTTGAAGATAGAAGCATTGCTAAACAAACAAAGAATTGGGCAAGAGCTGACGAAATAAGAGCGCTACTAAAATCTCAAGGAATTGAAGTAGTGGATAATAAAGATGGTACTTCTACTGTTAAAGCAATTGTGAAATAAATTTTTAGTTACAGTCCTCTAAGCCAACGTTGTTTTCGGATTCCTAATTACTCATTTTTTACTCCAAAGCAATTCTTTTAAACCAAAAAAGCATTACTTTTGTTAGTTTTTGAGTGATTTTGTTTGGATGCAGTTCTATTATTTACGCACATTGCAGAGATAATTATCGTTGCGACAATTGTTAGTGCACTCTTAAAGAAACTAAAGCAACCAACGTTATTTGCATATATTTTGGCAGGAGTTCTTTTGGGCCCTCTTGTTCTTGGAAGCATGGATCTAAGTTTCCTTGGGAGTCCATTTGAGATTGGAATTAAATCAATTACTCCTGAAGTAAAACTTTTGTCCTTACTTGGAACTGCTCTTTTATTGTTTTCAATTGGTATTGAAACAAATATTCACAGATTGCTTAATGTTGGAAAACCGGTAGTACTAGCAACTATTTTACAAGTTCTTTTAGTAATTTTCTTTACTTTCCTTTTCACTGTGCCAACTAATTTGCTTTCATTTGAACAAGCTTTGTTTGTTGGAACAATAATTGCTTTCTCTTCGACAATGATTGTGATTAAGCTTCTTTCAGATTCGGGGGAGCTAAATACTTTGCAAGGAAGGCTAATGGTTTCAATTTTATTATTGCAAGATTTTTTAGTAATATTTTTTGTTCCATTGCTTGCAAATATCTCAAATTTGGGAGATATTAATTTGTTAATTTCATTAGTTGGGAAAAGTATTTTCTTAATTTTAATTGCATATTTTATGAATAAGGTTATTTTCCCAAGATTATTCAAAGTTGCAGTTCAAGAACAAGAGTTGTTTTTGCTTGCAAGTATTGCAACAGCATTTGTGTTTATTGGGATAAGTGAATTGCTTGGAATTCCAATTGCAATTGGGGCTTTTGTTGGGGGGCTTGCATTAAGTACTCTTCCCTACAATTTAGAAATATTTTCAAAAATTAGAGCCCTTCGTGATTTTTTCTTAACAATTTTCTTTGTTTCTTTAGGAATTCAATTAAGTTTTAGTTTCTCCGCACTAAATCCATTTTTAGTTATTGCAATCTTGCTTTTGGTTTTTGTAGTAAAACCAATAGTGTTCTTTGTAATCTCACTTTTGATGGGTTATGGAAGCAAAATGGGTGTAAAACTTGGGTTGGGCTTAGCAAGTATTTCCGAGTTTGGATTCGAATTAGCAGGTATTGCTGCAGTTTTGGCAATGAATGCAAATGAAACAGTTTTCTCTCCAAGCTTATTTTCTTTTATAATTACAATAATTGCGCTTTCAATGATTGCTACGCCTTACCTAATGGTTTCCTCAAGTAGAGTTGCTCAATTTTTGTACGATAAAGTAAAAAAACTTCCAAAAGGAATGCGAAAAGAATTTTTCAATAGAAAACTTGAAGAACTTGAAGCTATTCCTGCAAAAAGAGTGTTAAAAGATCACATAATTATTATTGGCGGGGGAACTGTTGGAAGAGGTTTAGCAAAAGCCTTAATGAAAAATAATCAAGTACTTGTTGTTGATCATGATCCTGAAGTAGTTGCTCAAGGACAAAGAGATGGGTTGCCTTATATTTATGGTTCTTCAGAAAATGAAACTATTTGGGATAGATTAGATTTAGTTGATGCAAAATTAATGGTTATTACAATATTAAATCATAGAGAAGCTTTGGCAATTATTAAAGAAGCAAGAAAGGAGTGTCCAAAACTACCTATATTTTCAATTGCGCATTATTACTCAAATGCACTGGATTTTTACAATAAGGGTGTTGATTTTGTTGCAATGCCTTCAGTAATGGGTTCTAATATTTTCCTTGAAAACATTTACACTTTCCTTGGTTCTGGAAAATTAGCTACTGTTCAAAGTTTGAAAAATGAATATATTGATTATTTGCAAGAGCAAGTTGCTGAAGAGAAAAAATATCATTCTAGATAAAAAGTCTTAAGCACTATTCAAAATCAGTTCACTTCAAGTTGATGTTAGTTCTTTTCCACCATTACAATATTTTTCCAATTTTCTTTAATCCATTTCTCGGATTTAATTGTTATTTCATCCCACCCATGTCTTGCCATTTCTTTCTCTACAATGTGGCCTTTGTGTGGGTGTTTGTGTTTGCGCTCGTGATTGGACCCAAATCCTTGAAAATAATGCGTTAGTTCATGCATTAATACATACTCAAGCACGTATTCTGGCACATTAAGACTCTTTAACATGGGGTTTATTTCAATAATTGATCCATATTCCACATTCTCCATTGGTTTTATGTGTCCTAGTACTCTTTTGGATTTTGTTTTGCCCCATCTGACTACAAGTAGATTTATCACTCCTCGATCTGAAAAGTTTTCTCTAATTAATGCCGCTGCTTTTGCTGCTAAGTATTTATCGTAATCATTGGAAGTGACCATTTGTAGTTTAATAAGAAGCAGTTCTTTTTTTAATCTTGCACATTATAATTATTTTATGGATATATTAGCAATGATTTTGGTTGTTCTTGGACTTTGTCTATTTGAAACAATTAATAGTATTGATAATGCAATAATCAATGCTGATGTTTTAAGAGGGATGAGTAAGTGGGCCAGAAAATGGTTTCTTTTTTGGGGTTTAATTATTGCTGTTTTTTTAGTAAGAGGTCTTTTGCCTTGGTTAATTGTTTGGGCAGCAGCTCCTTCACTTGGGCCAATTGGGGCTTTGACAGCAACTTTTAGTTCTGATCCGATGGTAATTGAGGCAATTGAAAGTGCAGCTCCTTTCTTACTTGGTTCAGCAGGAACTTTTTTGGTATTTTTATTTCTGCATTGGTTATTTATGGAACCAAAGAATTATGTGCATCATCATGAAAAATTTTTCCATGCGCAATGGGTTTGGTTTT
>CAZOCW010000036.1:0-7952 GCA_964578405.1 uncultured archaeon
GTAATCTCACAATACAAATATGCTAAATCACAACCAAACTTTGCTAAAGGAAGTCATGTGTTATCAATGGGAAGAGCGGTTCCTAAGGATCACGGAGCACCAAAGGACAAATTCTTTGTTGGAGTACCAAGAGGAAAAGTAGTTGTAATTGAAGATGTTACAACAACTGGTGGATCACTAATTACAACTCTTGACGGATTAAAAGAAGCTGGAATTAATGTAACAGGAGTTATTAGTCTTACAAACCGAATGGAAAAAAGAGATGATGGTTTGAGTGTTAAAGAAGCAATTGAAAAAAAAGGAGCAACTTTTTACATGATGAGTTCAGCTCTTGAAATGCTTCCAATAATGTACAAAAAATTATCTCCAGGAAAAGAAATTGGAGAAGCAATTGTAACAGAGTTTAAAGAATTTGGAACAAAAGAAATTCAATTAGAATGAATGAGCAAAAAAAGTATAATAATAAATTAGTAAAAATAATTTAAAATAAAAGGGGATTAATTTGGCATACAAGTTTTTGGGAAAAGAAATTTCAGGAAAGTTTACTATCCCATCAGGGATTATTACAACTAGTCCAAAAATAATTAAGAAAATTGCAAATGAAATTCCTCAAATTGGAGTTATTACAACAAAAAGTGTTGGACTTGAACCAAAAACAGGTTATAGAGAACCAATACTTCACGAATATGCTCCCGGTTGTTTTGTTAATGCTGTAGGATTAACTAATCCTGGTGCAGAAGAATTTGCTAAACAAATTAGTGAAGTAAAACCATTTATTCCAAAAGACAGATTTTTGTTAATTTCTATTTTTGGAGCAAATGCTGCTGAATTTGTTAAAGTTGCAAAAATACTTGAACCTTACGCTGATGGACTTGAATTAAATCTTTCTTGCCCTCATGCTAAAGGATATGGAATGGCTATTGGACAGGATCCAGAAATGGTAAAAGAAATTGTTGCAGCAGTAAAGCAAGCAGTTAAAGTTCCAGTTATTCCAAAACTTACTCCAAACACGGATAAGATTGGAGAAATTGCAAAAGCGGCAATTGAAGCTGGAGCAGATGGAATTTGCGCAATTAATACTGTTGGTCCAGGATATTTACTTTTGATGGACAACCGGTATTATCAAACAAAAAAGGTGGGATGAGCGGAAAAGGAGTTCTCCCTATCGGACTTAAATGCATTAAAGAAATTAATGATACAATAAACACTAACAATAAAAAGATTCCAATTATTGGTTGTGGAGGAATCTCTTCAGCACAAGAAATAATTGAATATGATAAAGCTGGAGCAACAATTATCGGAGTAGGTTCAGCACTTGCAGGAATGAATTCAGAAGAACTAAGATTATACTTTGCAAAACTTGAAAATGATTTAGAAGAAAACAAAAACACTGCTAAATTTTTAATTAAAAAAATTGATATGAGTTTTAAGAAGTTTAAGTTAGTTGAAATTGAAAAAAGAGCGGATGATTTAGCAGTACTTACTTTTGACAAAGAAATTTTCATTAAACCAGGACAATTTGTTTTTGCTTGGGTTCCAGAATGCGGAGAAAAACCATTCTCAGCACTTGATAATGAACCATTTAAATTACTAATTCAAAAAAGAGGATGTTTAACTGAAAAATTACTTGCACTTAAGGAAGGAGAAGAGGTTTACATTAGAGGACCTTACGGAAAAGGAATTGAAGTGCCAAACAAGAAAAAAGTTTTAATTGTTGGAGGGGGATGTGGAATTGCTGCACTCTACCAATTAGCAAAAGAACTTGGAACAAGCGAAACTGAAGTGTTCTTTGGAGCAAGAGATAAGAAACATTTATTTTACATTGAGGAATTAATGAATTGTTCAACTGTTTGGGTAAGCACTAATGATGGAAGCTTTGGAAGAAAAGGATTCATTACAGAGATATTACAAAAGAGACTTGAACAAATTGAAAAGGAAGGAAAATATAAGAAAGAAGATATTTTGATTTACAATTGCGGACCTGAACAAATGATTAATGCCGCACTCCCAATTGAAGAAAAATTTGTTGATAAAGAAAACGTCTACTGCGCAATTGACTACATAACAAAATGTGGGGTTGGAATTTGCGGAGCTTGTACTTCAAAATCAGGAAAAAGAATTTGCGTTGACGGACCATTCATTAATCGAACAGAAGAAGAGTAACATACTTTGGAGTTGAACTAAATGAGAATAGATCCACATGTTCATTTTAGAGATGAAGAACAAGCTTACAAAGAAACTGTTTCTCACGGACTTAAAACTGCAAAAGAACAAGGAGTGGACATTGTTTTTGATATGCCAAATACTGCAAGACCAGTAATTGATGAAGCAAGAATAATAGAAAGATTAGCACTTGTCCCAAAGGGAGAAGAAAATAGATATTACACTTACATTGGCGCAACAAAAGATGAAAATCAATTAAAAAAAGCTGCAGAACTTGTTAAAACAAACAAACATGTTTGCGGAATTAAAATGTTTGCAGGAAAATCTACTGGAACACTTGAAATACTTGAAGAAGAAAATCAAAGAAAAGTTTACGCCACACTTGCACAAGCAGGATACGAAGGAGTGCTTGCAGTGCATTGTGAGAAAGAAAGTTTAATGAAAGGAAACTTTGATTGTAACCAACCATTTACTCATTGTTTAGTAAGACCGGAAAATGCAGAGGTTGAATCAGTAAGAGATCAAATCAAATTTGCAACAGAAACTAGTTTCAAAGGAACTCTTCACATTTGTCACGCTTCTTGCAAAGAAACTGTTGAACTAGTACAAGAAGCAAAAAAACTTGGAAAAATAAAAGTTACTTGTGCAGTTACCCCACATCATTTGCTTTGGGATTGTGAAAAAATGAAAGAACCACTTGGTTTGCTTTACAAAATGAATCCTCCATTAAGACCCGAATATGATATGATGGGCTTACGTGATGCATTAAAGCAAGGAAAAATTGATTGGATAGAAACAGATCATGCCCCACACACAATTGGAGAAAAACTTTACACAGGATACTTATCAGGTTACCCTTCACTTTACTTATACAAAGAACTAATTGAGAAAACGCTACCTAGTTGGGGAATTAATTTTGAACAAATTGAAAAATTAACTTTTAGCAATATTAAGAATACATTCAAATTAAACTTGTGAGGTGTTTTGTATGAGTGCAATGGAAATAAAATTAACTGAAAAAGAAATGATTGCAAGAAGCAAAGTATGTTTGCCTCTTGATGGACTTAATACTTTACAAGAATTAAAAGAGAGAGTGGGAGAACTTGCACCTGTTGTTGGTTTATTTAAAATTGGAAAAGAATCTTTTACTAGATTTGGACCGGAATGTGTTCGAGCGGTTAAAGAAAAGGGCGGAGAAGTTTTTCTTGATCTAAAATACCATGATATTCCAAACACAGTTAAAGGAGCAGCAAGTGCTGCTACAGAGCTAGGAGTTTACATGTTTAATGTTCATGCTAGTGGCGGAAGTTTAATGATGAAAGCTGCACTTGATGGAGCAAATGAAACTGCTACAAAAATTGGAATAAAAAGACCAAAAATTATTGCAGTAACAATTCTTACAAGTATTGATCAAAAAATATTAAATGAAGAATTAAAAGTAAATGGAACTGTTGAAGAACAAGTTTTGAATTTAGCACAACTCACTCAAAAAACTGGGCTTGATGGAATCGTTTGTTCAGCTGCTGATTTATATGCAGTGAAAAATAAATTACCAAAGGATTTTATGTTTGTTACTCCCGGAATTCAAGGAGTAAATACTCCTGCAGGCGCTGATCAAAAAAGAGTTTTTACTCCAGCTAATGCAATTCAAGATGGTTCAAGTATTTTAGTTGTTGGAAGAGCAATCACTGCCCCAAAAACAAAAGAAGAAAGAATCAAAGCAGGATATGAAATACTCCAAGACATGGCAAAATACCTTTAACAAAACTTTTTCAAATTGTCTCTAGAGTAATTTCTAGAGGCAAAAACTTCTTTTTTAGAGGTAAATTTTCACTTTTTAGAGGTAAAATCGCTCATTTTATCCAACGCATTTAAATACTAGAAATCTTTTAGTTATGCAACATCAATTCACAAAACAATTGGGGTGTTTTGGAAAATCCATTTCATTAGGTTGTTTTGAAGAACACAAATCGGAGGTGTTTTGATGGGAATATTAGACGCAGTTAAAGGTAAACCAAAGAAGAAAGCATTCGGCGGATACAGTATTTCATTTAAGGGATGCGATGACACTGTTGAAAGTGTATTCGGTTCTGGAGATTTAGCTCCAAGTGAAATGACAAAGAAAATTTGGGCATATGTAAAGAAAAATAAATTAGCAGGAAAGAAATAAATCTAATTAGAATTAGTTTTTAGAAAAGTTCTTGGAGGTAAAACTCCAAGAAACAATTCTATTTTTTTATAATATTTTTTATTCTATCATCATTGGACCATCAATATATCCTTGGTTAACTGTACTTCCAGGAAAATTTACATCTCCAATTGAAGTCAAATCACCCAAGTTATTTGCTTTTAGCATCTTATCAGAAAATGTGTACAACACATTATCCATGAAGAGAGATCTTCTTATTACTGAATCGGAATTATAGTAATATCCTCTCTTTAATTCTTCTTCAGCTGAAACGTGAGATATTTTTCCTTTCTCTGATAAACCGTTTGTTAGAGAAACATTCATTACTATTGCACCTTGGAATGATTGCTCAGTTCCGTAGTAATCAGTGTTTGCTGTTTTGTTTTCCACAATTGTTACTGGGAACACTAACAATTCTTTTGCTTTATCAAACAATATTGCTTTGTGGTTTGTTAGAGCTTCTGAATCTGTTCCTCTATCCCCAATAATAAACTTTGACATTTCTACTGGGTGTTCTACATCAGTTACATCAAAGATTGCAATCTTTATCCCTTTAATTGCAGTATAATATATTGCACCTTGGGAGTGAACTTTTTCTATATCTTCAAGTTCGTTTGCATCTTTTCCGATACCTAAAATGTGTGTTTCATCAATCATTTGCATATAATCTGAGTATCCTGGAATTTTTAGTTTTCCTAAAATTCTTGGATTTGTTGGATCTGATAAATCTATAACAAATAATGGATCAACATATTTGAATGTTACCATGTATCCCTTATCCCCCATGAATCTAACTGAGTAAATTGTTTCATCAGGAGCTATTCCTTCTAAAGAACCTACTAAATTCATGTCTTTGTTTAAAACATACAAATTGTTTGTTGATCTATTTCCAGTTGAACTACCCATTTCGAAGTTTCCATAATTTTCAACAGTTGTTGCTATTCTGAAATTATCTTTGTATTCATCCATACTGAATTGGTTTAGTATGTGTCCTGGAACTACCCCACTTCCTGCAAATGAAACACTTGCATCACTGAAATGGAATTTGTTAATAACTGTTTTTTCTGTTGCATTCCAATTAGGGAAATACATACTTTTTACAATCATTCCAACTTCAACAGGAACAATTGAATTAGTGTCTTCTGTCGCATAATCCCATATTTGATCAGCTAAGTAAATATTACTTGTTGAAGCAAATACATTTTGAGCCGAACCTACTGCTGTTTCTTTTGTTAAATCTTGTGACTTCAAATTAATTGAAGCGATTGTAACAAAGCTTTGAGGTCTAACTCTTGGCATTATTGCAATTTCTGTTGGCATTGCAATTTGTGATTCCACCCCATTAACTCTCATTAATGGAATCATACTATTTTCATCGCTTCCAGTAGATTGTTTTGCTTCTGCATAATATACTCTTGGACTTGAGTTAATTACAAAGTAAGCATTATCTCCAACTAAACGTGAAGTTAAATAACTTCCTTCGAATTCAACTTCTTTTACTAAAGTTGGATTTACTTTATCAGAAATATTGTATAATCTTACACTTGTTCCACTACCACCGTATGAAGGGTAATAACCTGGTCTTACCATCATTTTGGAATAAGCTATTCCTCCGCCATAGGAGTATCCTTTGTTTGAGAATAATAAAAGTTCTTTACTATCACTTGAGATAAACATTTCATTAGGAGTTAAATCGTTTACATCAATTGTTGCAATTATTTTTGCACTTGCAGCTGGGTATGCATCAACAATGAATAATTTTCCGTTTGCAATTGCATAAACATATTTTCCATCATTTTTGATAATATCTGCTTCATCTACTCCTTCTACTTGAATGTTAGTTTTAGAGAAATCGGTTGCACTAGCCCCTGAATCCGAAGCCATTGCCTTTTCTTGCACCATGCCAGCAGCTATATTCATTGTAGGAAACATCATGTCTCCGCCATATCCTCTATAGTTTGATTGTGTTCCTGCTTTTTCAAAATATGAAACTAGATCTGAATAACTAGAAAATTTTGCCATTGGTTGCGCAGTAAAAGTATCTCCGCCCACTTTTGGAGCGTTTACTATAAAGAGCCCCGCCACCACCAAGACTAATAACAAAGCACCTGCGGCAATTACATTAAATTCCGCCTGCCCTTTTTTTGAATTACTTATACAAAACTTCCCCATAAATCCATCTCCTACGACATTCTTGCTATACTATACTGAGTCGGGGTTTATAAAAAGGGTTTGTTTATGCAACGGAGAAAACCGTAGATAGAATTTAGAGTATTTTTTATAAAAAAGTGTAGAAGCAACCTTTTTATTCATTAAAATCCTATTTTTTGGATATGTCAGAAGCGCTCATACTGCCACTAACTACAATCGGGGTAATAATAGTTCTAGCTTTATGCTTTAGTTTATTCATTAGAAAACTTGGGCAAAATGAAGTAATTGGGTTTATTGTTGCAGGATTCTTGCTTGGCCCATTTTTTTTAAAATTTCTTTCCCCAACTGATCCATTAATTCTTGGTTTTGGAGAATTAGGATTATTTATTTTATTATTTTATTTAGGAGTAGAACTTTCACTTAAAGATTTTCTAAAGTCAGGAGCTGCAGTATTTGGACTTGCTTTTGTAGATATGACACTAACTTGCGGGATAGGAGCATTAATTTTACTTTTACTTGGAAATTCATTCTTATTTGCAGTTATTGTGGGAATCATGCTTTTTAGTACTAGTACTGCAATTGTTGCAAAATTTATTATTAATCATAATTTACTAGATAATGTTTCTGCAAAAATTTCATTATCAATTCTAATCTTGCAAGATTTTTTAGGAGTATTATTATTAGTAATTATTACTACTCTTTCAGCATCAACAAATCAATCCCCTTTAGCACTTATACTTGCAGCAATAGTATTTGCAGTTAGTGCATTTTATGGAGTTTACAAAGTTTCAAAACTTGTTGAAGATTGGCTTAACAATAATGGATTTGGACACACTGAAATGACTTTATTTGCTCTTGGAGTTGGTTTAATTGTTGCAACACTAGCAAGTTTACTTGGTTTATCCACTGCAATTGGAGCTTACTTTGCAGGATTTGCTTTAAGTGAAATTAAGGCAGCTCACCAAATCAAAAAAGATGTTGGATTTTTGAGAGATTTTTTCTTAGTTTTCTTTTTTGTAGGATTTGGAACAACTTTATTTTATGATACAGCATTAGGGGCAGTAGCATTCCCTTCCCCAATTGAATTAATTCTATTAATTGCTCTTGCATTGATACTTAGTCTTTGTGCAATACTGGCTCATTCAGTATCACTAAGAGTATTTGGATCTCTATTTGGATTAAGCGCAGAAGACTCCTCATTATCTTCAATTTTATTAACCCCTTTAGGAGAATTTGTTGTAATTATTGCAACTGTTTCAATTGCTGCAAAAGTTCTTCCAGTAGAAGAAGCAAAACTTCTTTCCCCTTTAGCATTTTTATTAATTATAATTACTTTACTTCTTTTCCAACCAATGCATTCATTTAGAGCACTTCATCAAAAAATTCTTTCTTTTATTCCAAGACTCAAAAAAAAAAAAAAAAGATCCGAAATTGTACCGCATAATGATTA
>CAZOCW010000037.1:0-1192 GCA_964578405.1 uncultured archaeon
CAACTGCCAATACAAGGACAATTAATACTAAGATCCCCAAGTTTCGCCAACGTTTATCCATTGAATATCACTATATTACTATTATAGATTAATTCTTTGGGAATATAAATACCTTTGCCCAAAGCATTTTTTGTTTATTTTCATCAATTGTCGAAACGAAGTGTGCTACTTTAAATATTCTTTTTCTCTATTTATGTTAGTGTTTGTTTATGGCTAAGGTTGTTGGGAAGAATATTACTCTTAATTCTGAAGAAAGTTCTCTTTTAGGCGAGGGTAAAGAGTTTGAACTAATTCCAAACAATAAAGGAGTTTTTTTACTAATTGATAAACACTTATTAAAAGAAAAAGAAGGCCAACAAGTTTGTGTAGCTGTTCCTCAAAAAGATTTACTAGAAGAAGAAAAGCAACAAGTAATTGGATTAATTAAACAAGGAAAACTTGGGAATTTAGTTGAAGGAAAATTTGAATTAACTTTAAATGAAAAACAAAAAAAAGCACTACTTGAACTTATTTTGAACGGAACTGTGTTTGTTTTCAAATTAAATGAAACTTACAAAAAAGGAGTTTACAGAGTTAAAGAGGATGAAATTGTTCAAGAAACTAGAGAGAAAAAGGATTCAGAAAATATTAATGCTATTGAGAAACCATTTGACAAATACACTCTTGAAGAGGATGGATTTTTAATAATAAAAGGAAAAGAGAGTGCAGCAAGAGCATCATTTCAATTTGAAAAAGATATCAAAGAAGGATTACTTAAAGGAATAAAAAGTTTTGATGGAAATTATTACTTAATTCAAACAAATATTTTAGAAACTTACATTAACAAAGCCATTGTATCATTTGCAAACAAATCCACTCAATCAATAGAAGAACTTTCCACAAATTTAAAAGTTTCAAAAATGCTAATCAAAGTAATTTGTGAATTTTTAAAAGAAGAAGGAGAAGTAATGGAAAGAAAAAAAGGAATGATAAGTCACATTAAATAAAAATATTAAAAAATTTTTTTATAAATTAATTCTTCAAAGCATTAACAAACAATGTGTTAACATCAGTAGCACTCAAAGCAGTATTATTCCCTGTATCGGTGCAATTCACATTCCAAAGATAATTTGCGTTTGGCAGGCTTAAGGTCAAAGTTGTATTCGCTCCATTTATTATGTTTGAAGAAGAGTTTGAATAGGAAGTTACAAGA
>CAZOCW010000037.1:1202-7899 GCA_964578405.1 uncultured archaeon
GTCACATTAAATGAAAAATAATAATTTAGACAAACTAATTCTTTTTTAAAAAATTAATTTCAGCTTAACGCATTATTGTATAATGCATTAACATCACTTGCACTTAATGCTTTATTCCAAACAATAACTTCATCAATATCCCCCTTAAAATAACTTGATGCAACTGGCGATGCAGAAGGATTTGATCTGTTAAAAGAACAACCATTACATCCCGCTAAACCAATATCTGTTATCCCTGGAGTCCAATCTGTTGCAGTATCAAAAGAATCACTCCCAAATGGACTTCCGTCACGATAAACATTAACGATTTTCCCGTTTTTCACAAAAATATAATTGTGATAAGTATCGCCAGATAAAAAATAATTACTTGAAGAATAAATATCTGCATTACTGTGCCCTAAAGCGGGCTCACTCCAATGATCCCTCCAACCAAACTGCTGTGTTAAAACACCAACCCCCCTTGGAGCAATATAGATCCCATCAGCAATATTGAAATAAGGAGGACTTTGACGATCAGATTTTGTTCGAATTAAACCAACCGCATAATTTACAATTGTCGAGTAATCAGTCGCTCGTAACCAAAGCGAAATAGTTAAATTATTACCAATCAGCCCTGTGTCCACCGAAACCTTAGCATCACTACCATTAAAACGAAAAGCTTTCGAACCAGCTATCCCTTCAGTTAAAATCATCCCGCCAACTATTGTCCCATTTTTATTATTTCCAGAAGAATCAATTGCAATATTCCCACTTGTTTCGTCAAAGTGCCAAAGTGCAACAATATTTTGTGCAATCGAATCTGATTTCAAATAATAATGATTATTTAATCTAACATATGCTCCGCTAGTTTCTTTCAAAGAATCAACTGCACTAGATGCAGATTCTATCCCAGTAGAAGTTTGATTTTGACCTTGAGACAAAACACTTGTGATTGCAATAATCACAATCGCAACAACTAAAATCGCAGCACCAATAATCAACAAATACTCAATTGCACCCTGTCCTGATGACCAGGGCAGGCCCTGTCCCCGAATGGGGGCCTGCGCTTTATAATTATTCAAAAACATACCACAATAACACTTTTCCACTTAAAAAACTCTTCCAAAAGCCCTTTCACTAGAAATATAAACCTTGTTTGAAGTAAATTAATTATCCACGGGGTTATGGTATAGTGGTATTACGAGCGGCTCCAGACCGCTATAACGGGGTTCGATTCCCCGTAACCCCATGCACTTTTTTTTTCGAAAAAAACCTGCACTAAAAAAAAACTAATTTTAATATCTTACTTGAAAATTAGTAAACTTTTCTGAATTCTTTATTTCATCCATCACAATATTATCCACTCTAACATGAGAAGGATTTTCTTTGAAATAAAAAATAAATTCATCAATCTTTTTTTTATCCCCTTGCAAAATAGTTTCAACGCAATTAAAATCAAAAGAATTTTTCACCCAACCAGTTAACCCTAATTCATTTGCTTTTCTTAAAGCTAAAAACCTAAAACCAATTCCTTGAACTCTACCAAAAAAATTAACTGAAAAAGTTACAATTGCCATATCAAATAAACAAGCAAAACAACGTAAAAAGCTTTTGAGCCCTTAAAACAAAACTTTAAAACGTATTACTTTACTTAATTCATTTAGTAAAGCGCTGTTTTTGCAGAATGCTTTATTGCGATTACCAAAGCGTAAGGTGTTTTGATTGATTCAAGAAAAAAGATTTACAAAAGAAATGGAATTTGCTACTTATGAAGAGTGGAAGAAACTAAACTACTTTGGTTTTAATAAAGACTCAAAACTTCCCGTTTACTCAATTGATACTCCCCCCCCATACATTAATTCTCCAATTCACATTGGACACGCATCAACTTATGTAATAATGGATTTTATTGCAAGATATAGAAAAATGACTGGACACGAAGTACTATTTCCTTTAGGACTTGATCAAAACGGATTACCAATTGAAATAAGTGCTGAAAAGAAATACAATGTTAATTTTACTAAAACTAGTAGAGCACAAGCAGTAGAATATTGTAGAAAACTACTTGACGAAACTAGTGCTGAAAGTATTGATTCATTTTTCAAATGCGGAATTGGATTCTCTTCATGGAATGAAGGAGATGCTTTAGGAGAAATATATCAAACTGATTCACCAGCATATCGTTCAGTTACACAAAGTACTTTTGTCACACTATTTGAAAAAGGATTAATTTACGAAGCAAACAAAGTTGTAAATTGGGATCCAAAATTACAAACAACTGTATCTGATTCTGAAATTGTTTATGAAGATAGACCTGGTTTTTTCCACGAAATTATTTTCAAAGTAAAGGGCGAAGGAACTGAAGTAATTATTGCAACAACAAGACCTGAACTTGTTTGTACTTGCGCAATGGTAATATTTAATCCAGAAGATAAAAGATATCAACACTTAGAAGGCAAAACTTTAATCACACCATATTTCAATAAAGAAGTTTTATGCAAATCCCACCCTGTTGCTGAAATTGACAAAGGAACAGGAATCATGATGATGTGTGCTTATGGAGATTTAACAGATATTAGATTTTTCATGGAACAAAAATTAGTTGGGAAAGTTGCAATCAATAAAGATGGAACATTAAATGAAAACGCTGGAGATTTGAAAGGACTTAGAATTAAAGAAGCAAGAGAAAAAATAATTGAAGGACTTAAAGCACAAGGATTATTAAAAAACATGACTCCAACTGCAGCACACAGAACACCAATTGGAGAAAGAAGCGGAGCAGCAATTGAATTTATTGAAATGAAAGAATATTATTTAGAACAATTAAAATTCAAAGACGAAATGAGAAGAATTGCTAGTGAAGTAAATATTCACGCCCCACAATCAAGACAAATTTTACTTGATTGGATCGATTCAGTTTCAATTGATTGGCCAATTACAAGAAGAAGATTTTACGCAACTGAAGTACCAGCATGGTATTGTAAAAAATGCGGAAGTATTGCACTAGCTGAAAAAGGAAAATATGTTCAACCTTGGAAAGAAGAGTATACTGGAACTTGTAAAAAATGCGGAACTAGCGGAGCAGATAATTTTATTGGAGATGAAAGAGTATTTGATACTTGGTTTGATTCATCAATTTCCCCACTTTATATTTTAGGATACGAAAGACACCCTGAATTTTTTAAATTACACGACCAGTGTTCACTTAGACCACAAGGAAAAGAAATTGTAAGAACTTGGTTGTATTATACACTTTTGAAAGATTATTTACTAACAGGAAAAACAATATTTAAAGATGCTTGGATCCACCACCACATTGTTACTGAAGATGGAACAAAAATGAGTAAATCAAAAGGAAATGGAATTGATCCGCACAAAGTACTTGAAATGTATGGCTCAGGGCCTTTTAGAACTTGGTGTGCGGTTGAAGGAAACTTGGACAAAAATGATTTTAGATGCTCAATGCAAAGAATTGAAAATGCCGGAAAATTACTTGAAAAACTTTGGAATGTTTCAAAATTTGTTTCAATGTTTGAATTCACACCAGAACAAGAAAAAAATGTTGAACTAATGGAAATAGACAAATGGATTACTCAAGAAGTAGACAAATTAGTAATTGAAGCAAAAGAAGGATATGAAAAATATGATTTCCACAACCCTGTTGTTCACATTATTAATTTTATTAGAGATGAATTTGCTTCACACTATGTTGAAACTGTAAAAAGAAGAGCATACAACAATGATCCAACAATTAAATTCACTGAGGCACAAAGAAATGCGGCTGTAAAAACGCTACGAGATTCACTAAAGACATTACTTGAACTACTCTACCCAATAAACCCTGCAATGACACATTTCATTTATTCACAATTATTTAATGCACAAATAATTAAAGCAAAATTCCCTACAACAAAAGGAATTACAAGCACAATAGTTGGAACTGAAATGATTGAATTTAATTCAGCATGTTGGAAAGCAAAGAAGGATAACAATTTGAGTTTAAAGGATTCAATGAAGAGTGCAACTGCCCCTGAATCACTAAAACCAATTGAAATTGAGTTAAAAGCAATGCACAATTTACTATCAATTGAGTTTAGCGGCAAAGAAAGCAAAGTTGAAGCTAAATAATAGAAAAATGGCTTTAACAGGAACTATTTAATACCCCTTTTTCCTTTCTAAATAAGGGATTTAATTGAAGAAACTTGCACTATTATTATTACTATTAGTAATACTAAGCACGGCTGTAAGCGCGCTAAGTTCTGATGAAGCAATTTCACTAATTTCTGTACAAAATAATTATTTACTCGCTGGAGAAAGCGCAACTACCGCAAAAGACCCAATCACTTACCAAGGAAGTCAATACTTAGTTGTTGCAACAACATCAGGCACAGCAGTTACTTGCTACATTCCAATTAGAAGTTCTGATTCAAAGATTGCATCACTTGATCTTGAAATTAGAGAAATAATCAAAACAACAATTGCTTATTCTAAAATGACTGAACTAAAAAATAACACTACTCCAGCAGATTGGCCTTTTTCATATTCTACTAAAAACTTTTTTTATGATTTGAGTAATGATTTTACTAGCCTTGCTAATGATATTTTGAGCACACAAACAATACTCAATGGAATTGGAACTAATGAAGCAAAAACATTAGCTCAGAAAGTGGGTTTGGCAAAAAATGCTGCAGAAGATCTTTCCGATAAAAGTAAAACAATTTCAACACAAATAGAAACTGCAAGATTATACGAAGAGAGTTACTTAGCTGGCCCGGATACAAACAAAACATCAAAATATGAAACCAATTACAAAAACTTTTTCACTTCAATTTCTGAATTCAAACAAGAATTTACGGATTTACAAACAACTATTACTGAAATTAATCAAGGAGTAAGTACTCTTGATCCCTCAAAATTAACTACAGAACAACAAAAAACATACCAAATTCTTCTAACAAAAGTTCCAATTGCAATATCCAAAGGAACTAGAACTAATCCTGGAAAACTTGATTCATTTTTTAGTACCACTGATCAATTAAGAACAATGATTGAAAGTGTATTTAATTCTTCAAGAAATACAGAAGGATATGCTACTACTCTTGATTCAAGAAAAGTAAGAAACGAAGCATGGATTAAATTATACGGAACAAATGAAACCATGATTAAACTAGACCCTAGTTTTACTACTTTACAAAAGGCAGCAACAGCAGTACTCTCAAAAGATAATGTGGATTATTGGAAAGATCAGGATTCTGTTGCAGCACTAAAAATAAACTGGAATGGAGCTGAACAAAGATACAATAACTCAGAATATACTAAAGCAAAAGAATATGCACTCAAAGCTGAAAAAAATGTTTCAAGTATTATGAGTCAAGGATTAAAACAAACAGAAAGCCCAATTAACCAGGACCTAATAATTAAAATAGTGGGCGCACTAGTAATTCTATTAATAGGATTATTTATTTTTGAAAAATACAAGGAAAAAAAGAAGAACAAAGAGGCAGAGTACAATGAAGCATAAATTGATTTACGTTTTACTAGCACTAACCCTATTTGCAACACTTGCTCATGCAAGTCTATTAATTTCTGCAACAGTGGACAAAGACACGCTCTCAACTAATGAAGTAGGACTACTGTCAATAAAAATATTTAATGATGCGGATACAAACGCAAACAAAGTTATTTTAACAATTAAAGGAGATGAACAAATTAGATTCTTTGAGGATGCACAAGAAAAAGTTAGTATTTACAAAACAATTGATTCTATTGCCCCCGGACAAGGAATTGAAGCAAGAATAAAAATCAAATCAGTTTCTTCAAAAACCCCAAGTGCAAATATTTATGTTTATTATGGGTTTGAAGTTAATCCAAAAAATGCGGCTGTTACTGCAGTTCAAACAAAAGATTTACCACACACAATTACTTCAACAATGGAAAGGAAAAGTATTAATGGAAAAGACACAATCATAACAACATTTAAACTTGCAAACAACTCAAATTACTCAATAAATAAAGTTAGCGCAGAAGTAATTGCCCCTACTGGATTTGAAGAAACTACACAACCATTCTTTTCAGAAACAGTTAGCGCAGGACAAAGTGTAAATCAAACATTTAATATCACTGCCCCTCTTGAAGCACGAGGGGAACAAAAATTCATTTTAGCTTATGGATACTTTGATTCAAATATACCCCATTACTTTGAAAAAAGTTATACAATGAACTTTCAAAAAGCAGATTATGGATTCTTAGTAATAATTGGAATAATTGTTCTTATTATTGCAGTTTACACTTATATGAAAAAGGATTCTAAACAAGCAGTAAAAGGATCAGCTGAAAAGAAATAAACTTAGAACTAAAAAGAAAAAAAAATAATTTTAAACAGAAATTTCTATAATATCCTTATTCTTTAATTCAAAATCAGGACCAACTGTTTGCCCAGGAAATTTAGCTGAACCCCAAACCTTAGCGTACTTTAAATTCTTTGCAAAATCTTTGTGCAATACTTCAGCAAGATCAAGAACCGTTGCACCTTTATCTAAAGCCATTGGATCATTCAGATCAGCATCCTTTCCGGGTTTTTTTGTATAAACCAAAATTTTATTTAATAATAAAAATAATCTATCTTTAACATCCACCAAATTATGATCAGTTATTTGATAAGGATTAACAAACACTGCACGTTTATAACAAATCTTTTCATTTAACGCTTCTGCTACTT
>CAZOCW010000038.1:0-7012 GCA_964578405.1 uncultured archaeon
AAAAACCTTTTATATGTGAAAAGTGTTTAGTTAGAGTGAGCTTTATGAAGATTGATACAAAAAATTTTGTAAAATTTATTCCAATTGTACTTGTGCTAATTGTTTTACTTGCGCTTATTTGGATTGGTTTAGGACTTTTTAACAGCACTCCAGTTTTAATAGAAAGTACTGATAGAACTTTGCCAGGTGCGGTAGAAGCCGATAGTAATATTGTTAAAATAAATAATCAAGAGGTTGGTAAAACTAATTACCAAGCTGCTGGGTTAGCTGCAATGTGGCACTTTAATGGAGATTTATTTGACTCAAGTGCTAGCGGTCTTGATGGAAAAGCAAGCGGAATAAGTTATGTTGATGGAATATGGGGAAAGAAAGCAATTAGTTTCAATGGAAATAGTTTTGTAAAAATAGAGGATAGTCCTTTACTTAATTTTGCTCCAAAACAAGGATTTGCAATTGCATTATGGGTAAAATCTTCCTCAAATAGTCCTGCAATTATTTTATCAAAAGGAAATGTTAATTCAAATGAAGTTGGGTACGGGGTACAAAATAACTCTACTATTGGAGCTTCTTTAAAAATCTCTGACGGAGCAAACCCAGTTTATGAAGGGGGATCAGTTGTTTCTCCTGCAAAGTTTCACTTTTTAGTTTTCTCAGTAGATCACGTGGGAAACTGTCAAAGATTTGTTGATGGAGAAATTGTTGGAAGAGACAATTGTCCTCTAACAGACGGAGTAGATTTAACAAACACTTCTCCATTGTACATTGGAGCAAACTTTGATGGGACAAGTACAACTGATTATTTCACAGGCGCAATCCAAGATCTATCAATTTGGAGAAGACCATTAAGTGCAACAGAAGTAAAAGACATGTATACTGGTTCTATTTCAAAATAAGTTAAGAGTAAGTCTTTTTAATAAGAAAATACTTAATCTTAGTTAGTTTTATTGGAGGAATTATCAATGTTTGGAATAACAGACACAGTGCTAATCATAGTTGTTTTAGCAGTAATATTGCTTTTCGGAGCACCAAAATTAGTTGAATGTGCTAAATCACTTGGTGAAGCAAAGAAAGCATTTGCTGACGCTAGTGAAGGCAAATCAAAAACAAAAGCAAAGAAAAAGTGATTTTGTGAGAAATCTATTAATTGCTAATGCAATTGCGCTGGTTTTGGCGCTTTGCATTGGCTTATTCTTTTCAATGGATATAGCAAAGTTCCTCGTTTCCCTTGTTGGAAGCGTAGAAGTTGTTAGTATTAATCCTGTAAATTCTTTTATGGCTCTAATGGAGACAGGGGTTTTAGCAGGATTACTATTGTACTCTCCAATTGCAGTAATTAGTTTTATGTCCTACGCTTGGGGTGCGCTTTACAAGGAAGAAAAAGAATTTGCAATAAAATCCTCTATTTTTGGTTTAGTTTTGTTCTTAGCAGGAATAATTTTAGGGGCATTAACTTACACTAAATTTGTTATTCCCTATTTTGTTGAATTAAATAAAACAATTGGAATTACCTCTCTTTGGGATTATGGAAATTTATTAACAACAATTCTTACAGTTTCTTTTGGAACAGGTTTAATCTTTTTATTTCCAATTCCGTTGAGATATATTTTGAAGAAGGGTTGGGTTAGTAGGGATAAATTGGCAAAGCAAAGGCCTGCAGTGGCTGTTGCCATACTTATGTTTGTAATATTTTGTCCATTTACTCCAATGGATGTAATTGGTCAAGTAATATTGTTCCTTCCATTATACTTATTATTTGAAATAAGTATTTTTGATGGATTTGGACTTTGGAAGAGAAAGAAAATTGAAGAAGAGAAAGATTGATTGTCTTTATTTTCACAACTCGTAAAGTTGTATTATTTTTTGTTTGATTTCTAAGAGTTTTTTATTATTTATTTTTCCAATTGTTCGTTCTATTGATTGTTTTTCGAGGACTACTGGAAAATCAACTTGGATAACACTTTCTTGAGTAATTATTCCTTTGGAAAGATCTTTTTGAGTAAGCAAAACGTCGAAGGGGTATTCTCCTCCTTTAGTGGTTATTTTTAGTACAATTAGATCTTCTGTTTTATTTGCAATTACTAGTGCGGGTCTTAGTTTTACTTGAACAAGGTTAGAAAATGGGATTGGTGCTAGGATAATTTCCCCAATTTCAAAATTTGAATAATTCATGCGCTTCACTCCAGCCTCTCTTTAAAGCATGTTTTTGTGCGTATTCTTTCCATGCTTTTTCTTCGTGATCAAGTCTTTCTAGTTTTTCTTCGAATGCTTTGCGAGCAACCTCCGCCCACTTTACTTCTGAATGTTCTTTCATTCTAACGTGTATTTCTTTTGGAACTGCCATAGTCATGTTAACCATCAAACCACCTTATTATACTTATTTAAGGTAAATAAGGTTTTTTATTACTTTCTACGTTCTAGAAAGTTAGGCTCCAAGTATTACTTTTATTTTTTCTCTTTAAAAAAGGGTGAGTGAGTGTTTTGCCGCAGGTTAAATTTTGAAGAAAATAATTTTAGAATTAGTTCTTTTACTTAACTGCAAAAACTAAATTTCCATCAATTTGTGAAATGTTTGCGTCGCAACTATTTCCATTCATGCATATTGCATTTGTATCCGGTTTGATCGTTATTCCATTTTTATCAGTTCCAGAAACAATCCAATCGGTTCCAGTGTAAACTGGGAATGCTCCAGTAATTGGATTATTTATTGAGGGGAATGAAAAGTTAGCAACATTGGATGCTCCGCTTCTACAATCAATTACTAATGGATTTGTAGAAGTACTTTTTGCAAGTCCGTAATTTGAAGAGTAATTAATTGCTAATTGGTAAGCTTTTGTAGTTCCATTACAAGCAGCAAAACCTGCAAAATTAAAAGTTCCTTTCTCTCCGCGATATAATGAGTTTTTGTCTGAAGAAATTACGGGAGAATTAGTCCCATCCGCTATTATGTAGTTTATTGTAATTGGATCTATTGTGTTATTTTGAATTACTAAAGTTGCGTTTCCAGCAGAATCTGCTATTGAATCAACAATTGCAACTTCTTGTGAAGCCCAAAATAATCTTGTTTGTTTAGCATTAGCATCACTACCACTAGTGAGTAAACCAAATATTATTGCAACTACTATAAGTGCTAGTACAACCACCACTCCAATAATTACTAAGTATTCAATAGTTCCTTGGCCTGTTGTCCAAGACGGGCCTTGTGCCCTGCGGGGTACGGGTGCTGTTGTCCGGAACCGGCCCTGTCTTTTAGTATGCATGGTAAATCTTTCTCACAATTAAAAATTATTTTTAATTACTACTAATTATTAGATTATTTCCGTCCCAAAGAATATTTTTGTCGCATGTTGCACTTGCTGTCGGAAAACAAATTGCATTTTGATCAGGTTTAATTATTATTCCTGCAAGAGGAGTTCCTGCTAGGGTTCCAGTTGCTGAAGCATTCCAATCAGTTCCAGATCCAGAATAAACTGGGACTGATCCGATTGGAGGAGAGGAAGGATTCATAGTAAATCCAATACTAAATGATATTCCTGCAACAAATAAAATTACTAGCCCCATTAAGATTTTTCTTTCAATTCCTTGATCCATTATTTTCACCATTTCTTTGCTCTACTTAGTTTATTGAAGTATAAATACTTTCTCGTATGGATTGTTGTCTTCAAAATATGTCCAACATAAAGTGTTTATTGTTTTGCTATAAATTTATATAGTTCAAAGTTTTTTATTTATTGAAGTTTAAATTTATTTTTTGGTGTTTTTAATGTCTATGAATTCAAAAGGAAATTCTATTGATCAAAATAAGCGTAACTCGTTAAAGAAAGCTGCAATCGGTGCAGCTGCAGTTGGAGTTGGATTAGTTGGCTTAAGTTCAATTGCTAACGCAAGTGGAATAATATTTCGTCAAAATGGAACCGATGTTTCAGTTAATGAAATTGCAACTCAAAGTTTTGGTGTAACTGTTGATGGTGGTTCTAGCGCAATCACAACAGGGGCGGCAGGTTATGTTCAAATTCCATATGATTGTGTAATAAAATCTTGGACTATTTTAGCTGATCAAACTGGGAGTATTGCTATTGATGTTTGGAAAAGTCCTTATGCAACCTCTCCTCCAACAGTGCTTAACAAAATTACTGCACTTGCTCCTCCAACTTTAACCACTGCCCAAAAAAGTACTGATTCAACTTTAGTAGGTTGGACAACTTCAGTTAGTGCAGGGGATGTAATTGCATTTAATATTAATTCAGCAACAACCGTTACAAAAGTTACTCTTTCAATTAAAGTTCAAAAAGTTTAAGTGGTGAATTAAAATGGCAATTTATTATGTTGATATCGCAAGTGGGAATGATACTACTGGGGATGGGAGTTTTTCAAATCCGTATTTGACTTGTTATACTGCTACAAGAAAAACTGGGGGGCCACACACTATAAGAGTTGCAAAAACAACTGCCCCAACAACAATTTCTTCTTCGAGTGTTACTTTTACAAATAATAATGCTAATCTTGCAACTTCAGTAAGTTTAGTTGGAACAATTGCTGCTGGAGATTATATTGGTAAACCAACCGCGGCAGGAAATGGAGCAGTTGAAAGTTATTACAAAGTAAGTTCAATTTCTGCTTCAACAATTGTTTTAACAAGTCCTTATTTTGGAACAACTGAAACATTAACTTCAATAAAAAAACTTAATCCGGTAACAATAACTTCAAACCTGTTCATGTATGTTGATGTTGCAGGATCAATAGTTTCTGGAGGGTGGACTTTATCTACTCAAACTCAGGATGGGGAAACTTGGTACAAAGCCGCTTCTTATTGGATTACACTTAATGCAAGTAGTCAAACAGTTAGTTACCTTAATGGGGTGGAGGGGAGTAACGGTGTTGCTTGTAACACTGGTGCAACAATAAGTAATTGTTCTTTTGCAGGTTGTGCTTGGGCGCTTAATCCCTATGATGGAGTGAATGCTTCTAATGTCACTGCTCAAATAACTTCTAATAGAGGGGCTTATCTTTACGGAACAACTTTATCAAATCCTACAGTAATTTCTAATTCAATTTTTTATGCTGCTTTGGGTGTTGCGAATGTTTGTTCGGGTGCAGCAGTAAATAATGGTAAATATGTCAATTGTAAAGTTTATGGTGGGACAACTGCTTTTGGTGGAGAAACTTCTTTTATTTATTGTGAAAATTGTGAAGCACGTTATGCAACTACAGGGTATAAATCTGTGAATGGGTCAATTTTCAAAAATTGTTTAGCGGAGTCTTGTACAAATGGATTTGGAAATAGCACTACATCAAATATGTATATTGAAGGTTGTACGGCTTCAAATTGTACTTATGGGATGTATGCAACACAAGCATTTGGTTATCGTGCGGAGAATTGTACTTTCTCAGATTGTACTTATGGAGTATACGTTTCTGATGGGTATTGCCATCAAGTTGATTTAATTAATTGTTCTTTTTTACGTCCTGTGACTTTGGCGGTTTATCGTATTGGTACAGCTGGGCCAGTAAATTTAATGGAATGCTCAATTGATCCTGCGAGTTCTTCAAAAGCATACGCGTTAACTGCTGCAGATAGATATAATTATCCGACTCATCTTTTCCAAAATTCTTTTGGCGGAAAATATGGAATAGGTTATTCTAATGGGGAAGTTGTTTCAGATACAAGTGTTAGAAGAAGCTCTAGTGGGGTAAGTCTTAAAGTTCAACTAACCTCTGATTTTTACAAAAAATTTACTGATGTAAAACTGGGGGTAATGTATGCTACTTCCGGAGTGGGGCAAACATTAAGTGTGTACATTCAAGCAAATTCTGGTTGGGTTGGTTCAATTACTCCAACTTTAAGATTAAATGGAAAAACAATCAAAACTTTTTCAGCAATTACTTCTCTTCCAACTGCTTGGGCTCAATACTCTTATACTTGTGACAATGCGGATGTTACTTCTGATGGAGAATTATCTTTAGTTTATCGTGTAGCTACTTCAAACAATACTCCTTTTTGGGTGGATGATTTTACGGTAGTATGAGGTTGTGGGAAAATGAGTATGTTTTTTGTTAGAAATTTGCCAACCGTGTTAAGATCTGTCCCTGATATGCAATTCATTAATGGACAATTATTTCCAATTAAAGTAAGCGTGAATAATATTACTCCTGAACCAAATTGTTCTCCTGTTGGGCAAAGATGTTTCACTTGGGTTGGATAATGTTATTCTAGTTTTCTTAAAAAAATTGCTTTTCTTATTTTTCATTTAAAAAACTCTTCAACTTCTTTTTCGGGTTCAAGGGTTTTTTTGAATTCAAAGTCTTTTGGATAGTATTGTCGAAACCGACTTTCAGAGAATCTTTCGTCCATGAATATGCATACTCCTCGATCCGTTTCTGTTCGAATTACTCTTCCAGATGCTTGTAGTGCTTTACTAATTGCAGGGGCATTATATGCGTATTCCCATCCTTTGTGGAATTTTTTATCATAAAACTCAATTAGAGCGTTTGTGTAAATATCCATTCTTGCAAAAGGAACTCCAACAATTATTGCGCAAGATAAGTAGTCCCCAGGGAAATCAAGCACTTCAGCAATGCTTCCTCCGCTAACAGCAAGTAGTACTCCTCCAAATCCACTTCCAAGTAATTTGAATTTGTGCACAAGTTTAGTCTTATCATCCTGACTCATCTCTCTTTCTTGTTTTAAGATTTGTCTTCTAGTGTGAAGTCCTCGGGAAATATTTTCCATGGTTTCAAAAGAAGGGAAAAACACAATTGTGTTTCCAGGAACTTTTGAAACAATTTTATCCACCATTTGTGCAATTTGATTGTATTGCTCCGCGTTTCTAGAAGTGTATTTAGTAGTAGTTTTTTCAACAAATAAATTCAATCTATTTTCTTTTGCAAAAGGACTTTTATATTCTTTGAGTAAAACTTTTGGGGTAGTGTTATGTTGAAGTGGATTGACCTGTGACAAGCTACTTGCACTAATCGCGTTTACATTAGTGTTCATCATGCTGTGCGCAGTAACCGT
>CAZOCW010000038.1:7022-7885 GCA_964578405.1 uncultured archaeon
CTCTTTCGTGAGATTATTGTATTCAAAGCGCATTCCTTGAGTAAAACCTTTGGAGTTGTGTTATGTTGAAGTGGATTAACTTGGGATAGGCTGTTAGCGCTTATTACATTTGAATTAGTGTTCATCATGCTGTGTGCAGTAACAGTTTGAATTAGTTTTGCTTTAGCATCATTTTCAATTATTTGTTTTTCCTTTTTACTATCCTCGCTCACTCCAAGTACATCCGCAAACATATTAAGTGGTAAAAGAGTTCCTGACATTAAAACCGCGGAGTGAACATTCTCAAGTACGCTTCCAGCAATCTCTGCAGGATCAAGTGGAGCAACAACTAACCCGAGTGATCCCTTTCTTTCAACCACATAAAGGGTATGTGCTTTTTCTCGTAACAAATCATAAAGGAATTCATTGAGTGCAAGTAAAAACGAATTCTCAGTTTTGTTTTTTGTCATAAACTTGCTTGCGGTTTCCGCAATTCCTTCCATTCCTTCTTTAGCAAACTTTCGTAAAAATTCAATATCATTTGGAACAAGAGTGCTCTCTGACTTCTCAAGAGATAGTTTAGTTCCAAGTTTAGTAATTTCCTTATCCATGTCTTTTAGTAATAGTTCAGTTTCAAACGCTCCAATGTTTCTAGCTTCCTTAATTGCTTTGTCAAGTCCATTTAAATCAAAACTAGTTGCAAGCATATCACGTAATCTTTCAGGTAAATTGTGTGCTTCATCAACAACAAGAATAATTTCTTCAAGTTTAATTTCAGCAGGGCCTAAAATTCCTTCTCTAATATCCTCATTAAAGATATGTGAATAATCACACACGACAAGATCCGCTTTTTTTATCATTTCAAGAGTAATTTCATAAGGGCA
>CAZOCW010000039.1:0-7787 GCA_964578405.1 uncultured archaeon
TGTGCCCTTTTGGGCGCCTGGCCTGACTCACAGAGCAGGCCCTGTGCTCGAGAAAACACACTAAATTTCATACTAGAATATGAATAAAGAGATATATAATATTTTTGAACATCCCCAAAACGATTATTAATTCCTTTAACCAAAAACATTGTATGGTTGTCCCTACAAAACCTATTCAAAAAGGACTTCGAGCACTTGCTACACGAAATCAAAGACATCACTTAGCAGCACCAAGAGCAATTGAAAGAAGTGCACTTGTCAAAGCAAGATTAATGAATTCAAGAAAAAATTATTTAACTGAATTAAGTAAAAGAAAAGGACTTGAATGGATTGGCAAAAGAATTCCTCTTGGATTAATCTCTAAAAAACCAGGTTATGAATTAATTGGAACAGGAATTAAAGGAATTCCAATAAAAATTATTCCACTCAAAAGAACAGTTGCTCTTGATCAAATAAAAGCAGAGCCCCACAAAATGGCTTTTGTTATTGACCCATTAGGAAGAATAAGATTTTTTTGCGCATTAGATGTTTGGAGACGAAATTTAGAATGGAATGAAATAAGACAATTCAAAGTTTTACCAGGAACTAGTAACGCATTAGAAGCAAAAGAATTTGAACTACCCAAATCAGCCACCGAAGAAGATTATGACATACACACAGAACTCAACAAACACCGACACTCAATTAAATATGATAAACACAATGCAATACGAAAAATAATTTTATTAAGAAGACTACTTTAAAGAAAAAACTTACTAAAAAGATTAGAACTTGGATTAATAATTATGCACGGGGACGGGATCGAACCGTCGAACGCACTAAGCGGCAGGGTCCTAAACCCTGTGGGTTTGACCGCTCCCCAACCCGTGCAATTAAATTAAACTCACACTTTGTGCAAGTAAGTCAATAAAATATTAGTTCAAGGGACCTTTTATAAAAGTTGCTAGAAGCTGCAAAATTAAGCGAAAAAACTACTTCTTAGCGATTTTCCAAAATGAATCAAAGTACTTTCTAAAAGACTTTACTACTTCCTCACTCTCAATTAAGAATCCAACAGGGTCTTTTGACCAAACTATCATAAAAGTCTTGTTTTTATAGAAAGTTATTTGCATATTTGAAATCAAATAGTTAGGAAGAAATCTTATTTCCGAATAATTTTTTGTAGTAGAAACAAGAAGTTTACGCATATCATTATTCATCAACATATTTACCTTAATTTTTTTTAAAGCACGAAGTTGATGATACTTGTAAAAGAAACGCATTTGTTCAGGCATATCCTCAACATATCTTGCACCAATTACAAAATATTCTTCCCCTGATTTTAAATCATCAATAATATTTCTAAAAAAATTTGAAACTGCCTTAAACCCAGTATAAACCGTTGCTTGAGTACCCATTGCAGAATGCATTTGTTTTTCTAACTGAGGGAGAAGTTGTTGGACTTTTAATTTTTTTTCCTCTAATTGCTGTTTTTTTTTTTTTTTTTAATCAACAATTCTTCTTGGTTCAAGTGCACGATAATGAGTTACCCCTTCTTTTACAATATGGGATACAAGACCTTTCTTTTCTAAGCGTGCAAGAATTTTGTAAACCTTGGAAGAGGACACTTGTGCAGTTGTTGAAAGTAACCCTGTTTTTGTCGCACCAAGTTTTAGTAAGGCCAAATATACTTTTACTTCCCCATCAGTTAAGCCAATTTCTTTTAATTGAGTTAATTCACTTTGCATAATATCCTTATGCCCCCAAGAATATAAAAATCCTTCTTTTACGACCCCCCCAGGGGACAATAACAAATAATAGCTAAATCTGAGGCATATCTTGTACGGTTAACAAGTTAATGCCAAATAGGCAAACCAAACCGTGGTGAACATTATGGAAACTAAAATGAAAATAGGAATTGTGATTGCATTAATAGCAATAATAATTTTAGCATTTGTTATTGGGCCAAATATTAGTGGAGCATTTACTCTAACTGAAAAAACACAGTTGACAACAGTTCGAATGGGAAGTCTCCCAGTAATACATGCCTTGCCAGTTTATTTAGCAATAGAAAAAGGATATTTTAAAGATGCAGGAATTGATTTACAATTTGTAAAACTTGAATCCCCAACACAAATCATTGATGGGATAATGCAAGACAAATTTGATTTCACTTCAACTAGTGGAGCAGCAGGAATCAGTGCTGTTGCAAATTATAAAAATCCAGGAAAATTAAAATTATATGCCCTCTCAGGAGGAAACATAACTAATCCTGGCGAATCACTACTCATTCCAATAGATAGTACAATAACAAGCATAAGCGAATTAAAAGGAAAAAAGCTAGGAATTGTAGGCGGATCAATCCAATGGAAAATGCTTGCAAAATATTTATTAGAACAAAATGAACTTGAGGCTGACAAAGATGTCACTGTAGTTGAAATTCCAATAGGAACACACGTAACTGCAATAGCATCAAAACAAGTTGATGCAATACTAACACTTGAACCAGCAAGCTCAACAATAATTCAAACAAAAATTGGAAAAAGACTTATAGAAGCTCCACTTGAGAAAACACTTGCAAATCCATTTTATGCAGGAGCAGGAATTGTAAGCACAAAATTTGCAAATGAAAATCCAATAGTTACTGCAAAAGTAATTGAAATAATTAAACGCGCTCAAAAAGAAGTGGAAGCAAATCCAACCGAAGCAAGAAAATATCTTAAAGGATATACTCCAATTAACGACGAGTTAGCAACAATTGTAACTCTAGCACTAATTAAAACATGCGATGAACTTGAAGAAAAAGATGTAGAAGGACTACAATTGTTTTACGACATCTTTACAAAATACAATGTAGTTGAAGGAAAACTAGATGCGAAACAAATTCTATATTGCAACTAAAAAAAATAAGGGGGGTTTGAGATGAATAACGCAATAATAGCAAAAAATTTATGCAAAGAATATGACGGGCGAGAAATCATCTCAAACATTTCGTTTAACATTGAAGAAGGAGAAATAGTAGCAATATTTGGACCAAATGGATGTGGGAAAAGTACTCTTCTAAACATTCTTGCAGGAATCAATAACAAAACAAGTGGAGAAATAGAATTTAATGAGTTTAATTCAAAAAAATTTAGTTACATTTTCCAAAACTATCGAGAATCACTTCTACCATGGAAAAATAATTATGACAACATTGCTTTTCCGCTTAGAATTGCCAAAACAAATGAAAAAGAAATAAAAGAAAAAATAATGGATATGGAAAAAATATTTTCTTTCTCAGCAAATTTTGATTTATTCCCTTATCAATTAAGCGGAGGACAACAACAAGTACTCGCATTTATGCGAGCATTATTAACAAAACCTAAAATATTATTTATTGATGAACCATTCTCAGCACTCGATTATGAAAATAATTTAATTTTAAGAAAACATTTACAAGAATATCATGCTAAATATACTCCAACAATACTAGTCATCACACACGATATTGAAGAAGCAGTACACTTAGCTGACAAAATCATTGTTTTATCAAAAACTCCGACAAAAATAATAAAAATAATTGAAAATACTGCTGCACATCCACGAGAAACTAATTTTCTTAATTCAAAAAAATTTAATGAGGTAAAAGAAAAAGTACTCAAAGCTTTTGAAGAGGGGTGTAAAAAATGAATAAGAAACTTGCATTACTTGGAGTGACACTCGCCATATTTTTGTGGTTTTTAATTACACAATTTCAAATTATTGATAAATTTTTTCTTCCAGGGCCAATAGAGGTATTTTTCGAACTTGGGAGACTGCTTACAACAGGACAATTAACAACAGATGTAGTAATGACATTAATCCGAGTGACATTATCGTTCATCCTTGCAGCAATAATTGGAATCCCGATTGGATTAATTCTAGGAGTGTTTGTTAAAGCATATGATTTTTCAGAAATATTACTCGATTTTGCAAGATCTACCCCCGCTTCCGCAGTATTCCCATTATTTTTGTTACTCTTCGGAGTGGATGATAAATCAAAGATCGCAGTATCTGTTTTTTGCATTAGTTCAATAATAATATTCAATACCGCACAAGGAGTAAGAAACTCAAAAAAATCAAGAATTGAGGCAGCAAAACTAATGGGGGCAACAAAATTCCAAATATTTAAAGAAATACTCTTCTGGGAATCATTACCCCAAACAATCATTGGATTACGAACCTCAATAAGCTTCACATTAATCCTAATCATCTTGACTGAAATGTTCATTGGAACAGAATTCGGGATAGGGAGGAAAATAATTGATTTCCAATATACTTACTCCATTTCATCTCTTTACGCAACAATAATCCTAATAGGAATACTTGGATACTTACTAAACCAAGCATTTGCAATATTAGAGAAAAAAGTAGTTCATTGGAATGGAAAGTAAACCAAAAACTATTACAAAAAAACCAATACTTTTTTTCCTCGAAAGGGTTATATAGCTCTTAAGTCCTATTAGGAACGGGTTGAATGGTAATTTGCAGAAAATTCGTGGCCTCTGCATGTTTACAATTCTACACGGGTGGTTGGTATGACTTTAGCAAAACTAGAAGGAGAGTTGTTAAAAGTTAGAGAAGATCTAACAAAAGCAAAACAAGCTAATGTTGGGTTTGAAAGAGTACTGCAAGAAATGAGTATTCTTAAGAGTAGAAGTATTGCAAATCCTGCAACAAAAGAACAAATAATTAATGAACTTAGAAATAAGGAAATATTAAATTTGTTCTCAAGTATTGAAAGTGATTTTGAGGAACTAAGACAAACAATGACAAAACAAAGTATCGAAAAAGAAGGAATCTTAGATTTCATAGAATCAATTAGAACAAAAAAATCATTTAGTTTTTCAGATACTGAAAAAGCAATTTCATTCCTTGAAAGAGCAGCAGATGAACTGGATGCAAGTCACATTGCAGTAAGACCAGAATTCATTGGAATGCTTGATTTAACTCCATTAAGTATAGAAATGGGATTAATGAAAAACAATACCGGAGTAATCGTTGAAAGAGAAAGATTTACTGAATTCATTGTAGCATTAATTTCAAGAAAAATGTTCCACGACTTAATTCTTGAAACGGACAAAGCAAAAGTAATACTAAAAACTGCAAGAGAAATGAGTATAGAAGCAGAAAATGTAAACATTAGAGCATTAAGTAGAATAGCAAAACCAACCACCTACTAGGTGGCAGGCCCAGCATTAGGGGCAAACCAGATAATTAAAAATTGCGGGCAAAAAAACCACCCTTTGTTCGCAATTTTCTTTTTTTAAAAAAAAACTGATTAGTTATTTATACAAAATTAGAATAAACTAAATTTTTCCTTCTCGTTTTAATTGATTAATTAGTTCAACATCAGATAAGTGCATGAATTGAGGAAATCTTGTTCTAAGTGAGGGAAGCATTTTGTGAATATCCATAAATTTTTTATTTACCCCCTTAACCTGAGAACCAATAATTGGTTTTTGGGCATTTTGCATTTGCCTTAATCTTTCAGTTCCATGACGAGGAGACAATTTTACACACCCAATCCAAAAATTGTAAACACTTTTATTCACCAATACCATTTCACAAAAACAATTACACCAAGAACGCGCTTGCAGTAACACTTGAGTCCCAAGAGAATCTTGGTCTTGTTTTAATCATCCAAACTCTTTCAGTATTATCATCAATAACTAACGCATATCCTTTTTGTTTTGGCATTTCAGCATACAATTTATCAAGATCTGAATGCATGTATGATGGTCTTAGTGCCCCAACCGCAGCAATATCTGGTTGAGAAGTCATTCTGTGTGAAATAAATAAATCACACTGAGAGATAGCATCAGGGTGAATTTTTTCAGGACGCTGTGTTGCAAGAATTAAACCTAACCCCGGTTGACGACCAACTCTAACCCACTCAAGTAAAACTGGCAAAGCAATATTTGGTTCATCTTTTGGCATAAACATGTGAGCTTCATCAATCAAAAGCCAAACAAGAGGCATTTTACTTGATCTTTTATTTTCTTTAATTAATTTTATTTCTTCTTCTTTTCTGTAAAGCATTCTTTGTTCAAAAATCTTTTTTCCAATTAAAGCAACAACAACATCTTTTACTCCTTCAGCACCAACAGTTTGTCTATATGAAGAAACATCAACTACAGTAATCATTCCAGGAGTTGCAAGTTCACTAATCTTTGTCCCTTCTTTTTCAATTAATTGCCAACCCTTAACCATCGCAAGTCTACTTGCAACTCCCTGTCTTGCTTCAGGAGTCGATTCTTCATCAGTTTTAACTGCCATAATAATATCATCAATTCCATAATAAGTCCCAACTTTTTCTTTTACTTTTTGCACAGCACGAGTAAGCAAAATTCCTTCAGGATCTCTCCAACTCAAATGAAACAAGGCCATCCATTCAGTTTCTTCAAGCTCTGAACATTTTAATGTGAACGCCCCATCAATAGGAAGTCCTTTTTCTTGGTAGAAAGCAAGTTGTCCTTTTGGAACTAAAACTTTAACATCCGTTTTTTGTGCGGTTAAATCCCATTCAGTAAGTTCAACCGAACCAGCATTTCCAGCAGGCAATTTTAATCCCCAAAAAATACCAACAGTGTCAATTGTAATTGCAGCAATTCTATTCTTTACTACAGGGTCAAGCCTTGCAAATTCTTCCATTAAAACAGCAAGAGTGTAGGATTTTCCTCCCCCTCTCTTACCACAAATAAGCATTAAGTGAGGACGAGAAACATCAACTAGAACTTTTCTTCCAAGAACTGGTTTCTCTCCACTAGACATTACAACTTTACCTAAATAAGCACAACCTTGAGAACCATACTTCTCCATGTCCTTTAAATCTCTTCCAAGAACTGCTGGCTCTTGTGTAAAATCCTCGTTCATGCAAAAACAACTCAATTGAAGTATTTAATGATTTCTTTAATAGTAGTTTCTTTAATTAAATGGCCCTATAAAGATCCCAAAAGTCATACCCCACATTTGCAAGGTAAAGCAATACCAAAACCAAATCAATTAAAATAAAATAACCCATAATTAATGAAAGTAAAACACTTGTAAAAATTAATGTTAATCCAATTATAAACATAAAAGCACCAGTAGTAAAATGTGCTAAAACTCTTTCAATCATTTTCTTCTTGCTTATTTTCTCATAAGTAAAGGCAAAATTTCCAAAACACGCTATTACTGCAATAGTTGAAACTGCAGCAAGTACACTTCCAGCAAGTCCAGAATTTGAAGAAAGAGGACTATTTTCCACAAAAGTAATTATCGGAAAAATACATAATAAAAGTAATACCACTACTAAAATATTTTTTAAGATATTTTCTTTAATTAAAGTATTCAAATTAATCCCTTTGTTTATTTTCTTCGAGTTGCAATAAATGCAATTACACTCAAAAGAACAAGTACTGCTAACAACGGATTTGAATCAGGAATAGCAATAGTCTTTGATTCACTTTCTTTAAGAGCAAATAAAACCTCTTTAGTACCATTCACATCAACACCCAAAAAATTACCACCATAACTCAAAGTAGCAGTATAATTCCCCAACTCATTAGAATCCATAACCGCAAACAAAGGTTGAGGAATAGAAGTAACCTCCCCAATAGAATTCTCTAAAAACGCAGGAACAACAGTGCTATCTGCTTTCTTTACCAAAATTGAATTAACCGAAACCTTCCCCTCATTCCCAGCAAAAGAAACTTTCGAAACAGCAGCATTTGCAAAATTTAATTTAATAATATTAGCCGAATCATTTCCAGAAAAACTCCTAATCCGCGGAGTAGCACTAACAC
>CAZOCW010000040.1:0-7775 GCA_964578405.1 uncultured archaeon
GTCAAAATTCTTTGGCAGTTGGAGTTCATGATTGGAATTTACGATGTACTGATTCAACAAGCAATACAGTTTATTCAACAGGGAGTATAACTATTACTGCGCCCGCTCTTTTTGCTGGCGGGGATGGAAGTTATGAAAATCCTTACCAAATAACAGATTGTAATCAATTGAGTAATATTCGATTATTTTTAGATTCAAATTTTATTCTTTCAAATGATATTGATTGTAGTGTTTCAAGAACTTGGTATGATGGGAATGGATTTCCTGTAATGGGTTCGTATCAAGTTGGGTTTCAATTCAAAGGTACATTTAATGGAAATTATAAAAAAATAAGTCAATTATATATGTATCGATCAATTCAACCTGACTCTTATGAAGCAATGTTCGCATACGTTGGAACTGGGGCAGTTTTAAAGAATTTTAGTTTAACTGATTTCAATGTTTCGTTTGTAACTCAAGGGGCACCATTAGTTGGAACTAATAAAGGATTAATTCAAGGAGTGTCCACAGATGGTAATGTAAATATTTTGGATAATTCCTATTCCTCTTATTATTCAGGATTTGCAATTGATAATTATGGGGGCCAAATTCTTGATTCAAATGTTACGGTAAAGTTTCAAAATTCTATTATTCAACCAGTTTCAACAACCTTGGCTGCAGGATTAGTATCAATGAATCAATCCGGTTCAACAATTTCAAATTGTATTGTTACGTTAGACATGAATATGCGTAAATTGGCTTTCCAAAATGGAATTATTTCAGGAGTTAATGGGGGAACTATTTCTAATTCAAAAGCATATGGTAAAATTATTAGTGATTACACTTCAATGACTGGGGGAATAACTGGATCTAATTCAGGTGGAACAATTGACAATTGTTACGCTAGTGTTGATTTAAATGGTAGTCAACAATTAGGTGGAATAGCTGGAAGAAATGATTCTAGTGGGGTAATAAAAAATTCATATTCAACAGGAAAAATTAATGCAGGATATGATTCTGGTGTTGGCGGACTTGTTGGATTTATGTACAATGGGCGAGTTATTAATTCGTATTCGGATGTTAATGTAAAAGCCTTTGCTGCATATTCTCAAATTAGTGATTCTGGAGTTGGTGGGCTTGTAGGTTTAATGCGTCAACCAGCAAATACTCCTTTGACAACAGAAATACTAAATTCTTATTCTTTCGGGGATGTTAATGGGGTAACTTATACTGGGGGTCTTGTTGGGTTAATTGGGGTTTCAGGAAGTACGACTTATAATGGGGCAATTAGAAATTCTTATTCTTCAAGTAGAGTACTAGCCGGAGCTACAAAAGGGGGACTTGTAGGATATATTACTCCTGTCGTAGGATTTCCTCAATCACAAGTTTCTTCTTCTTATTGGGATCTTGCAACAAGTGGGATAGCTACTTGTATTGGTGGGGGAAGTTGTGCAGCACCAGATTGTAATTGTGCAAGTGTTGCATCAAGAAATTCTTTCTATAATGTTTCTCACGCAGTATATACTTCAACACCAAGTGCTTGGACTTTTGGAGCAAATGGAACAGATAATAATTGGAGTAATGTTTGTAACACAGTTGGATTGCCTTCATTACTGTGGCAAGGAATAACTTTGACAAGTCAATGTAAGCAATAAAAAATATTGAAAAAATAAAAACTTCCCATCAACCTTTATAAACCTTTCATAATCCTTTTTACTTAATAAAAGCCTAATTTTTTAGGCCGTTGTAATCCGTAAGGGTTGCAGTTACCACTTCGGTGGAAGGTGTTCGAGTATGAGAAAAGACGAAGCTATTAGTGCACTAAAGAAATTGCACGAGATTTCTGTTAAAAGAAAATTCACTCAAAGCGTTGAGTTAATGATTAATTTTACTGGGCTTGATATGAAGAAGCCAACTAATCAAGTTAATGTTAAAGTTGCTTTGCCAGTTCCAACTGGAAAAGGTAGTGGAAAAGTTGCTGTTTTTGCTAAGACTGATGACTTAGCTGATTCTGTTAAAGGAAAAGTTGACAGAGTAATAATGGATAAGGATATTGAAGCTTTAGCAAAAGATAAAGCAAAAGTTGGAGAATTAATGGTTTTTGATGCTTTATTCGCTGAAGGACCGGCAATGATTACAGTTGCAAAATTCTTAGGACAACAATTAGCTCCTAAAGGAAAAATGCCAAAACCAATTATTAGTGCATCAAGTTTTGATGAAGCACTAGCAAAAGCAAGAACACAAATTACAGTTTCAAATAAAAAAGGAAAATTCATGCCTGTTGTTCAATGTGTAGTTGGACGAGAAGGAATGAAAGATGATGATATGGCAGAAAACATGGTTGCTGTTTACGAAGCAGTAATGAATGCATTGCCACAAAAGAAACAAAATATAAAAAATTATTATGTTAAAATGACAATGAGTCCTCCTATTAAGATTGGAGAAACTCACGCAGAAGCAAACGCAGCATTACATAAAGGTGATAAACAATGACGTCACACACAAAAAAGTGGAAAGCAAATAAGAGAGTTGAAATTGCAAAATTAGCTAAAGAATATCCAATTATCGCTGTTGCAACTTTAGAAAAATTACCAGCAAGTATTGTTTCAGTTTTAAGAAAAAGATTGAAAGGAAGTGCTGAAGTTAGAGTTGCTAAAACAAGAGTTGTTCAAAAAGCTCTAAAAGAATCTGGAGTAGATACAACAAAAATTGATTCAATTGTAGCAAATAGTGTATTAATGATTTTCTCAAAGAAAAACCCTTTCGAATTATTTTCATTCGTAAAGAAAAACAAGGGTAGTGCTGCAGCAAAAGAAGGAGACGTTGCAGATAATGATATTTTAGTACAAGCAGGGGACACAGGACTTCCTCCAGGACCAGCTTTATCAACATTAAAAGCTGCAGGTCTTGAAGTAAAAGTTGCTGGTGCAACAATTGCTATTTCAAAAGATAAAGTTGTAGCAAAGAAAGGCGATCCAATTAAGAAAGAAGTTGCTGAAGTTTTAGGAAAACTTAATATCAAACCAATTAAGATTGGAATGAAAATTATTGGGGTTTTGGATAAAACAGAAAATATGTTCTATGATTCAATAGTTTTAGATATTGATGAAGAAGAATTATTCGGCAAGTTCGTATTAGCTTACCAACAAGCAATGAACTTAGCAGTGAATGCAGAAGTATTTGAAGGACCTGCATCAGAAATGATAGTTGTTAAGGCAGCAAGAGAAGCAAGAGCTTTAGAAAAAGCACTTGAAGCCTCTGCTCCAGCACAATAAATTATTGATTAAATTTGAGGGTGAAAGAATGCAATATATATACGCAGCAATGTTACTTCACGCAAACAAGCAAGAAGTAACTGAAGGATCAGTTGAAAGTGTTTTGAAATCAGCTAAGGTTGAATTCGAAGCAGCAAAAGTAAAAGCAATGGTAGCTTCATTAAAGAACATCAACATAGATGACGCAATAGCAAAAGCAGCAGTAGCGGCAGTAGCAGCTCCAAGTGCAGCAGCAGCGCCAGTTGAAGAAAAGAAAGAAGAAGACAACAAGAAAACAGAAGAAGAAGCAGCAGCTGGTTTAGGCGCATTATTCGGATAAATTTTATTCGAACGAACGCTTTCACCCAAATGTATGCTTTTTTGCTTTAGTTCAATGTGGGTAAAACCGCATTGGACTATTAGCAATTATAACAAAAGCTAATTCTAATTTTTTAAATAAAGTATTAATTAAATTTTTTAGCTTAAAGTTTTATTTAAATACTTAAATAACTCTAATTTTTGTATGTCTCTAAAAAAACTTGATCAAGTGGATCATAAGTGGGGTATGGCTGAATGGGAATCAAGGTCAGCTAATAAAAAATTTGGGCAAGAAGTAAAAAATGATATTAAGTTGCTCGCTCCAGTTGCTCAAGCAATGGCAAAGTATATTCATGATCACAAATTTCCTTGCGTTTTAGTCGGGGGGACTTCTGCTCAAAGTGGAGCGTATTTAGTTAAAGAAGCTTGGAAAAAACTTTATGGAAAAGAAGTTATGCCAAAGTTTTTGACTATTCCTCGGCCATTTAATTCTTCTACAAGCATGCATATTGGGGAAGCTAATACTATTGCTTCTTTTCTTAAGCGTTATTCAAAACTTTCTGAGAAAGATAAAGAAAATGTTTTCATTCTTGAAGAATATGTTGGCACTGGTGGAGCGGTTAAAAAATTAAATTCTTTTGCAAAAAAAGTTGGATTTAAAACTGTTAAAGTGGGCACATTGTCTCACTCTCCAGAATTACTTGGGATGCATTCAGTTGAACTTGATTTTATTGGTTTGAATCAGAAACAACTTGGTGGGAGTTGGCCTAGATTTTTTAAGTTTAGAAGAAGTATTTCAAAACATATTTTTGATTATAGACAATTAAGAGAAAATGAAAAAAGAATAGCGAGTGTTAAATTTCTTAAATCTCATTCGGTTGGTCAAAGTGCAGTTCGTTCACACTCTGCATTACGTGCAATGCGAAGAGTAATGCGTAGATCATTAAAATAATTTTGTGTTTGCGTTCAACTTTTATGCCTAATATGCGTCATTCGTCTAAGTTTTGCGAGAAGAAATTTTAACACGTGACAAAGTTTTGGTTAAATATATATACAAGTTACACACAAGGGTAATATGAAAGCAGGTTCATGTGAAAATGGAAATGTCTTTCAAAGAGAGTTTGGATTTGGGGTGCAGGAAACCGTACTCACCAACGTGTGGCGTTTATCTGAGTTGTTATGAAGTTCTTGCACCTCACTTTCTAGAAAGCTTCTTTTTTTCGTTCTAAATGTTGTTCTAAAAAGTATTATAAATCCTTAAACCTTCATTATATTGAATTAAATTTTGGGTTTTATTGATGAATAATGTTGCAAAAGATTTAGTTTTTTCTAACTACTCTCGCTTCATATTTTTAGCATTAATACTTTTGATTTTTTCTTCTCCAGCACTTGCAATTTTGCAAAATGGGGAAATTAAAATTTTTGCAGTAACTGAAGACCATAAAGGAATGGCTGCTGATTTATTCATGTATGCGATTCCAGGTACTGGGAAAGTTGCATTTGTAACTTCTAATTCTTTAGTTGGAAAAGATACTCAAACAACTGGAAATATTGCACTTGTAATTGCTCAAAAGAAATCAGGACAAAAAATAGAAGATCATGATTTAATTTTTGATATAAGGGCAAACGCGAGTGAAGTAGATGGTCCAAGTGCGGGCGCTGCAATGACCCTATTAACTTATTCTCTTCTTTCTGAAAAAGTATTAAACCCGGTTGTTGCTTTAACTGGAACAATAAATAATGATTCTTCAGTTGGAATGGTTGGCGGAGTTGGACCAAAAGCTCAAGCTGCTGCAAAAGCAGGAGTAAAATTATTCATGATCCCAAGTGGGGAAGCAGTAACTGAAGTTGATGAGGATGGAACGTTAACAACAGTGAATTTATTGGATTACGGTCCAAGAAAACTTGGAATGAAAGTAGTTGAAGTAAGTACAATTGATCAAGCTATTGAATATGCATATTCAAAAATTGAGGATATTAAAGTAGATGTAAATTCTTCTCTTCAAATGTTTATTCCAAAATCAATTGAATTTGATCCAATACTTTTGCCAATGAAAAAAATTTCTCAGAATTACATTAATGATGCAAAAACTGTTGTGAGTGAAGCAACTCATCAACTTGAACAAAGTACACTTCCTGATGATGTTCGCGGAACTTTGTATAGCGAACTTAGTGCAACAAAAAGAGAAGTTGAAATGTCTCAAAGATTTTTGGATCAAAATTACCTGTATTCTTCAGCTAATTATGCATTTAATGCAAGAGTTACAGCTGGTACTGTTCAAGAAATTGCTCAAAATCCTTCAATGCTCTCAAGTGATTCTTCAATTTTAACTTCAAAGATTTCTTCTTTGAAAAATGATTTAGCACTCCTAAAGAAAGAATGTGATTTTGTTCCTCTTGATGGGTTTGAATGGATTATTGGGGCACAACAAAGAATGGCTTATGCAGAAAATGCACTAAGAAAATTAGATTCTTTCTCAGTTATTGTGGATGATGCTGCCCAAAAAGCAATGACTCCTGATGAAAAGAAGAATGCAGAACAAGCAGCGGCTATTCAAAAAGTTTATACTTATGTTTCAGCTCAAGCATGGGTTGGAGTTGCAGAAGATTTTATAAAAGAAGCAAAGAAGAGTAATTCAAAAAAAGTTGCAACATACTCTCCTGAATTTACTAAAATGGTTCAAACAAAACTTTCTGAAGCTGAAAAATTAATTGCAGATTCAAATGTTTCCCAATCTTCAATTGCAGAAGCAACAAGAAGATATACTTCAGCAAAGATCTCACTTGATAATAACTTTTTATTTGCAGCTTTATACGATGCATATTTTGCTGAAGCATTTGTATTATCTGAATCAAGTAGAAAATTGATCACTTCTGATGATTTGTATACTGTTGTTGAAAAGGATATAAACAAAGGAACAAACACTGATTCAGTTTGGGCAAGTATGTTCTTTGATCACGCAAAGTTTTATTATGAAAATGGAGTTTTTAACAAAAAAATTGGTCGAACTGAAGAATTGGTTCAAAGTATACAAACTAGTTACGATATGATATATTTGAGTAAGAAAATTGATGAAGCTAAGAATTTAGTCGGGGAGTATTTGGCTTTTGCTAAATTGAATGATTATGTTTCAACAGAACCAGTTATTGATGTAAAATATACAAAGCGTGAAGATCCAATGCAATATGTTCTAATTGCAGTACTTGTTATTTCAATGTTGTTAGTTAGCGTAATTTTAATACTTGGTCTTCTTTCAAGAGCAAATAGGCCTACTTTAGGTTATGATACTAGAAGAAATAAGGTTTCAACAGTACTTGATAATTTGGATAAAGCTTTATCTCAAAGTAAGATTTCAGATGCCGAGTATTTCTTCATGAAGAAAAAATATGAGGAAGAAATATCTCACACTCCTAATGTGAAACAAGATAAGCAAAGATTGAACCTTAGTATTGATGATTTAAGATCAAAAGAAAGAGCTTTACAAAAAGGGTTACTTGATTTAACAAGACACTATAAAGCTGGATTAATTATTCCTGAAGATTATGAAAAGAACTCTTTACAAGTTAAAAATGAAATTGAAGAACTTAAACTTGAAATAAGAAGAACTCAAGAAGAATTAAGACTTGAAAAAAGGGAGCACTCCCCACTTACTCTTCTTGCAAAAAAACTTTCAAAGAAAAAGGAAAAAAATGATTCAATTAAAGGGACAAGCGATCTTGTTGAAAAAGAAGAAAGAGAAGAAGCTGCTGAAAAAGCAAAACGAAAGAAAGTTTTGAAGAAGTTTGCTTTCAAAGAAAAGAAGTAATTGTCCCTAATCCTTAAAAGAAGTAATTATTTCTAATACTTTTTTCTAATTAGTAGTTAACTTATTATTTATTTTAATTAACTTATTACTTTTTTTAAGCCGCATCTTCAAGTGCTTCTGCTTCATCAATTTGAGCATTAGGTTTAGCTTCTTTTAGCTCATCATCTTTGGAGTTCTTTAGTTTTAATCCAATTACTGAGCTATCATCTTTGCCTCTTGCAACTCCGATTATTTGGGCAGCCTTCTTTGTAATAACATCATTGTGAGTTACAGCTATGAATTGACTCTTTTCAGCAATCATTTCAATTAAGTTACCCATCTTTAGTGAGTTTTCCTTATCAAGTGCAGCATCCGCTTCATCAAATGCATAGAATGGGGCTGGTCTGTATAATTGAATTGCGAACATGAATGCAAGGGC
>CAZOCW010000041.1:0-2123 GCA_964578405.1 uncultured archaeon
CTGAATTTGAAACAAAAAAAGACCTAGAGGAATACCAAAAACACCCAATACATAATATTGCTGCAGAGTTTATTGGGAAAGTAAGAGACAAACGATATTGCGTTGATTTTGAAACAAAAAAATAATAAAAACTAAAATAAGAACTAATTAGACTTAGCAATCTATTTCATCTTAGTCAGTAATGGCTTTGGCAATATTTTTTTCAAAAAAGGAACACTAGTCTTTTCAGAATACACTGCTTTACTTAATTGTTTAAGAAATTCTTTCTTCCCTTGTGAATCAACTAATGCAACTTCCAAAACTTCAACTAGAGTTGAAACTGGAATTATTTTTACTTTAGCTAATTCTTCTTTGTTAACAACAATATCACCAAAATTACTCTTTGGAACAATTATTTCTTTAAATCCTGCTTTAATTGCAGCAGTAACTTTTGATGAAACTCCTCCAACTGGAAGAACTTCCCCTCTTACTGAAAGCGAACCAGTCATTGCAACATCTTGACGAACTGGTAATTCTTCTGTTGCTGAAATAACTGCAGTTGCAATTGAAACACTTGCAGAATCCCCTTCTACTCCTTCGTAAGTTTGAAGGAATTGAATGTGAATATCTTTTGCAAAATCTTTTGCAGACATTTTCTTAAAAATAACTGAAACATTTTCAACCGCTTCTTTTGCAATTTCCCCTAACTTTCCAGTAGCAATTACTTTTGAAGTATTCTTACTACTTGGAGGAGTTACTGCAGCTTCAATTGGAATAATACTTCCAGCACTACCGTCTCCGAAAACTGCCAACCCATTAACTCTACCAACAGCTTCCCCTTTAGTCAAATAAACTTCATAATCTTTCTTTGTGTCAATCATCTTGTCAACGATTTGATTCTCAAGCGTTCTTGCAGAAATCTTTGCTTCAAAAACATCCTGTCTTGTTGTATAAGGATGACCTTTTTCTTTTGCAATGTCACCAGCAGCCCTAACAAGCCCGCCAAGATCTCTTAACTTAAGAGTTAATTTTCCTTTATGATCTGATCTTCTTCTTGCTTCAAAAATAATTTCTTCAACAGCTTCTTTTTGGAAGTGAGGAATCTTTCCATCCTTAACAACTTCTTGAGCAACAAATTGAGCAATCTTGTTTTGATTCTCTTCATTATCATCCATGTCTGAGTTCATATAACACTCATAACCGTATCCTCTAATTCTACTTCGAAGTGCTGGATGAACTTTTCTCAAATCTTCATAATTCCCCGCAGCAACTAAAACAAAATCACAAGGAACAGGATCAGTTCTAGTCATTGCACCAGAAGAATTTTCTGATTGACCAGTAATAGAATATTTTTTTTCTTGCATTGCAGTTAAAAGTTCTTGTTGAGATTTATGAGAAAGAGTTGCAATTTCATCAATAAATAAAACTCCTCCACTTGCCCTATGAATCATTCCTGGCTCTACTCTTAAGTGAGGAGGAGTTCCAAGACCACCACTTTGAAGTGGATCGTGACGAACATCTCCAAGTAATGCTCCAGCTCTACTTCCTGTTGCTTCAAAAAATGGAGCAACTTTTTTTCCTAAATTATTAACTAATAATTTTGGAGTGCCTGCAGTATCTTTACTTCGCATTTGTGAACCTAAAGTTACTCCAATAAATAAAAATGCTCCAACAATAATTAATGCAGCAAAAACAACATCAGGATACCATTTTAATTGCCACAAAATTGTGGATAAAACCATCCAACCAATTGGCAACAATAAAGAAACTAAACGCATTGAATCTTCAGATTTTTGACCTTCAAACCTTGCTGCATCCAAAATCTTTTTTCCTTCTCCGGCTTTCATTACTCTAACTTTTGGATTATTTGGATCCTCTGAATTTGGATAAATTAAAATATCTTGTAAAACTCCAACTGGTAAAATTTCACTCATTGCTTGAGCAAGTAAAGATTTTCCTGTTCCTGGAAGACCAACTAATAAAACATTTCTTTTTTGAGCAGCAGCTTTTCTAATAATTTCAACACTTTTTTCTTGACCTATTACTTGCCCTAACAAATTTTGAGAAACTGGAATTTGGGAAGTATTTGAAAATGTTGCAAAATCAAATTTAATTGGAATAATAAATTGATTCTTCTTAATGTC
>CAZOCW010000041.1:2223-7734 GCA_964578405.1 uncultured archaeon
AAAATGTTGCAAAATCAAATTTAATTGGAATAATAAATTGATTCTTCTTAATGTCAACCACCAATTTCTTTGTAGACTTGGATAAATCAGATTTTTTTGCCTTAGAAGCCATAACCTAATTAGCAGTATGAAGGGTTAAAAAAGGTATTTGGAAAAACAAAACCACTCCCAAAATCAAAAGCTTTATAATGAAACGTAATCAAGGTTATTCTATGGAACCAATAAAAGTAACATTCCTTGGAACAAGCGGAAGTGTACCCCAAAAAGACAAGAACTTTGCAAGTGTACTTGTAGCTTACAGAGGGGATTCTCTTTTATTTGATTGTCCTGAAGGAACTCAAAGACAAATAATGCAATCTCCCCACTCATTAATGGGAGTAAATAATGTTTTTGTTTCCCACATGCACGCAGATCACTTCTTAGGATTATTTGGCTGGATCTCAACAATGACACTTAATCAACGAAAAGAAAAGTTAACTATTTTTTCTCCAAAAGGAGGAAAAGAAAAAATACAAAAAATAATGAAAGAAGTTATTTACCCAAGTTTTCCAATTGAATTTAAAGAATTAAAAAAAGGAACTTTAATTGAAAATGAATTTTTTAGTGTGAAAGCATACCCATTGAAACATGAAATTGCGTGTTTTGGATTTGTGTTTAAAGAGACTGACAAAGTTGGAGAATTCAATAGAGCTAAAGCTGAAAAACTTGGAATACCTGTTGGACCGTTATACTCAAAACTTGCTAATGGAGAAAAAGTAAAAGTCGGAACAAAAACATTCTCTCCAAAAGATGTAATGGATTACACTAAGAAAAGAGAAGGAAGAAAAGTTGTAATTGTATCCGATACAAGACCAATGAAAGAAACCATTATTGAAGCGAAAAATGCAGAACTTTTAATCCACGAAGCAACATTTTTGGATAAACAAAAAGATAAAGCAGTTGAAGCAATGCATACTACTGTTCTTGAAGCCGCAGAAATTGCAAAAAAAGCAAACGCAAAGAAATTAGCATTATTTCATTTCAGTGCACGAAATACAGAAAGTGATGAATTACTTGCTGAAGCAAAAAAACTGTTTACTAATTCAATAATTCCAAAAGAACTTGAAACTTTAATAATTTAAATAAAATTTTTTCAAATCTAATTAATAGTTTTGTTTTAACTCACTAAGCTTTTTCTTTCATTGAAGAAACTTCTTTCTTTAATTCATCTTCAGCAGAGGATTTAATTACAATATCCATTAACTCTTTTTCCTTAGAAATTAATTCTGATTCCTTTTGCTTTACCACTCTTTCAAAAACATTTTGACTAATTTCGTGTTTCATTAACTTTGTTTCAAGCATTGAAAGTTCTCTTCGAATAAGTTCAGTTTCTTTTAGAATTTTACCTATTTTTGTTGTACGATATTTTGTTGGATGAGTTAATTTACCCACAACTTGCGCAGTTTTATCATCAACAGAAACTTCCCCTGATTTTTTTAATCTAAACAATAAAAGTTCATATTCCAATAGTTCGGATTGCAAATCTTCTGCAATTGAATCAAATACCCCTTTACGTATTTTACCTTGCATATACTTTCTTTCTGCAATTTTTAGTCTCTCTTTAGCAGAAACAACTTCCCTTTCAGTTTGTTCAAGAATCTTTTTATCCCTATAATCAGAATAAAAGAAAATCCCCACCATTACCACTATTACTAGAAAAACTAAAACTAATACTTCAATCATACAAAATAGAAGAGAGGGGAGGAATTTATTGCTTTCGGTCAGGAATAAATTAGGTGATTTTGGATGGAAGAACACAAATTGAAAGCAAGACCATATAGTGACGAAGAAGCAAAAAAAATACTTACTAGTGTAATGAGTGCAGAAACAACTGACTGGCACTATAATACGCACCACAAAGGGTATATTGTAAAAAGAAATGAAATTGAAAAAAAATTAATTGAAAAGAAAACTGAATTACTTGCCGGCGCAAATGCCAATTATTCTGAATTTGGAGAACTAAAAAGAAGAGAAACATTTAATGCAAACGGGGCAATATTACACGATTTGTTCTGGGAAAACTTGGGCGGAAATGGAAATACGTCCGAAGCAAATGAACTATCAAAAAAAATAATTAGTGATTTTGGATCTATTGAAGAATGGAAAGCGGACATTAAAGCAGTTGCACTTTCTGCAAAAAATTCAGGTTGGGCAGTACTTGCACTTGACACACTTGGAGGAAATAAACTTAGAAACTTTCTTGTGGATGAACATGGAATCGGAGCTGTTTGGGCAGCTGTACCATTAATTGCACTGGATGTATACGAACACGCATACTACCACAAAGATGGCCCAAAAAGAGCGGCATACATCGACAATTTTATTTCAAATATAAATTGGAAAAGAGTAGAAGAAAAATTCAAAGAATAAAATTTGGTGAAAAGGGTGGAGAATAAAAAAATACCTCACGATCCTTACGAAGTAATCTCAATTGTGAATGAGAACGATGAAGTAATTGGAAAAGCAACTAGAAAAGAAATTCATGAGAAAGGATTGCTGCATAGGGAAGTGAATATTTTTGTCCTTAATTCAAAGAAAGAATTACTACTTCAAAAAAGGAAAGATACTTCCCGGTGGGATTTTGCTGCAAGCGGACATTTTCCATATAACCAAACTTATGAAGAAGCTGCAATTCGAGAATTTCATGAAGAACTTGGAATAAAAATATCCCCGACTGACCTAATTGAAGTAGCAAAAGAAGTTAATCACTCAACACAAATTGTCAATAACAGATTTGCAAAAATATTCTTGGTAAAAAAAGATATTAAAATAAATGAATTTAAAATTGACAAAAATGAGTTGCTTGCAATAAAATACTTTAATGAAACTGAACTTAAAAAACTTTTAGAACAAGAAAACGCAACTACAGGAGTGCTTGCAAAAATATTAAAAAAATACTTCTTTGGTCAACTTGACAAGTTTTGACTACTTTTCAAATCAGAAGTAAAAATTATTGCTTTGGCTTAAAATATTTATCAAGGGCTTTATTGTCCCTTTCTTTTTGGTCAAGCCCAAACTTGAAAAGAACTACAATAACCACTACAACGATTAAAACGAATAACAACTCTTCCCACATAAACAACACTAAAGTAAAAGATACTTTGAACAATAAAAACCTTACTTATTGGCCCTAAAAAGAGGATTACTAAAAACTAAAGTTTAATTGTTTGACCCATGTCCATTAAAACAGGTTTTGTCTTTAACACACTTTTTTCAATTCTTCTCTTAAAATCAGGAACATCAATTTTCTTTTCTTCAAAAACATCATATTGCATTGGAACAACCATTTCTGGTTTCATTAATTTTGTTGCTCTTACTGCATCAACAACATCCATACTTCTTGAACTAATTGGTAAAAGAGCAATGTCAGTTTTTACTTGATTAAAATCATCTAAAAGAGAAGTAACACCTGCGTGATAAATTTTCTTTCCACCCAGTTCAAGCAAATAACCCAAAGGATAAAAACTCTTAGGATAATGGGCTGTTTTTGCTTTAATCTTCACTCCACGTAAAGAAGTTTCTGCGTTTGAAACAATTGGAGCTTTAAGAGTTCTTGGAAGACTTAATTTTTGAAGAGCAATTTCATGAGCAACAACAAGAGCATTGTTTTTTAGAGCAATTTCTTGAACAGCATCCTTGTCAAAATGCTCAGCAGTTTCGTTTGTTATAAAAATCATTGAAACGTTCTTAAAATCAGAAGGTTTTCCCCTCATTTTAACCTTTTTTTTACCCTCAGTCTTTGTTGACTCAAAAACAGGGTCAATTAATAAGGATGATTTACCATCAGTAATTTTGAAAAAAGAGTGACCAAAATACTGTAGCTCAACCATAATAAAATTGTCCAACAAAGAGGATATAAATGGATGACCCCAAACTTCCACATAAAGTTTTTGGGGCAAAAAACGAAGACTTAAAAAAACCACTAACTACAGTAATAGTATGCAAAAACAAATCATATTAGTTTTAATTGCAATGCTCTTAATTACTTGCACAGGTTATGCACTTGACTACAAACCAACCTCTCACACAATTACAATTCAAATTTCAACTGAAGGAAATGACAAAGTTATTGAAAAATATTTTATTTCATTTCCCACTGATGCTGACAAAATTGCTTTTAGAGAAAAAAGTCTTGAACTAGGAACAAGTCTTGATGCTTGGAAGGGATTAAACACAAGTTTTTCACCAAGCTTAGGAGAAAATACACTAAATAAAAAAATTTCATATAACGAAGGAGAACAAAACTACTTACAAATAAGTTATGATCTTAGCGATCCCTTGATGGCTAAACTTAAAGACTCCACTATGGCAACAGAATACACAATAAAAGTAAATTATTTTGATTCATTTTATCATTCAGGCCAATGGATAATCCCGGAAAACACAACTATTAGTGTTGAACTTCCGCCAGGAGCTGAAATTAAAAGCAGCACAGGATTTCAAACAAATACTACTAAAAATATTTCAAGACAAGTAATAAACTGGAATGGATATCAAACTACTAACGAACTTGTAATGAGCTACATTGTTTGGAAAAAAATGGACCCAGTAATTGATTTGAATGCGATCACAAATTTTTTATTTAAAACACAAGAAGGAATAATTTTACTATTAATTTCTGCAATTGTGATTATTGCACTTGTAATGAATAGAAAAAAAATATACTCCGCAATTGAAGATTTTGTTGAAGCTAATTCTACAATAAAAGAAGAATAAGGGCAAAAGAATAAATTATAAAATAAAGAAAACTATTACCAAGCAGAAACTAACCAAATAAAGTTGCTTGTTTTCCATGAAGTTTTTCTGAAATTATTTTCTTTTCCAACTCTTTTGATTCTTTAATTAAAAGTTCAACTTTTTTATCATCAGTTTTTTTCCCAAGCATAAAAGCGAGTTCATCTTCATCAAAATCAAAATAATGCGTTAATGGAGCAGCATATTTTTCATTTTCAATAAGCATTTGGATGAAAGGCAAATCCTTAATCGCATCATTTCTTGAACAATGCATTTTTTCACCAATCTTCGCAGCAACTTTTTTTCTTTTATCTCTCTTAGAGGAAGATGCAGATAAAGAAGATAAAATTGAAGGAAAAGCAAATGGTAAAAAAGAAGTGTAATCTTTTCTTCTAGATAAACCAACACCTGCAGTTGAAAGAGGAATTGAATATTTTAAAAATCCCCAATGTTGGCGATTCATTATTCTCCCATTAAAAATATCTGCTCTGCTTAAAACATCAAATGCATTAGCGGCATCAATCCCATCAAATTGGCGAGGAATATTTTCTTCAACCCATAAAGCTAAAGTGTCAAAAGAAACATCACTTGAATCAACAACTTCTCTAATTTCTTTAAGGGAATGCCCTTTGAATATTTTAGCAATAACAGGGAATACTTTTTCTTTTCGTTCTCTAAAAGAAAGAGCACGCACATTATCCAAAGTTATTTTTGGAGCTAATGATTGAGTATCAAGTA
>CAZOCW010000042.1:0-7476 GCA_964578405.1 uncultured archaeon
CAGTGCAAGGAATTACATTCGCTGTTGATAAAGAATATGCTACTGCAGGAAATATTCAATTAAGTGTAGAGCCTCCTGGAGCTGTAAACTTAGAACGCGGACAAACAATGCCAACAAAAGTTGTATTTGCAAAATCAAGTTCAAAATTATCTGAACCTGTTAGAGGAAGAATTACAATTACTGGAAAAATGGGCCAAATGAATAATAGATCTGGGCAAAATGATAGATACGATTACTATTCAAATTTTAATAATGGAAAAAACCCACTTGCAAATTATAATCCAAGTACAAGCTCAAGTTATTATAATAATTATTCAAACACAAATCAAACACTTGGTTTAATTGATGTAATTGTATACTATTCAGGATACAATTGTTTGAAAGCATATCCAGTTGATGCACTTGAATTTTCAATGCCTGATGAAGGGGGCGGACAAATTGCAAGAAAAATTGAAGTAAGAAACACTTGTGCAGAACCAATTAGACTTGTAACAGTTACACCTGCAGGACAAGCAAAAGTACAAATGCAAGTAATTGGAGTACAACAAATGATGAATCCAATGATAATGGCAGTTCCTCAAGTAAGTATAATGCCTGGAATGGCAATGCAAATTCCATTAACTGTAATCACTCCTTCAAGCAATATTAAACGACCAAATTATCCAATAGTAATAAACGGAATTTCAGAAATGAGTGGAACACCAGTTACATCTGACACTTTGAAAATTAGTGTATTATCAGGAAGAGATTTAGCAACCGAACACGTAAAAGCAAAATCAGTACAAGCACTTGTTTGTGGTAAAAAAGAAAAAGAAACAATATACATTCCAACAATTTCTGAAAATGCAAATTGTGGAGAAGCATATTGTGATGCAGTAAACGCAGCTAAATATATTTCAGTAAAAATTAATCAAATAATTAAAAATGCAAGATCAAAAGGGTATGACAAGAAAAATTTAACAGAAACATTCGGATGCGAAACACAAGGATATTGTACTTTTGCACAAATTGGAATGCAAAATGAATCCTTTGATTTATACTTAGAAAATGATGCTTTAAGCGCACAAGCACTTGAAGCAGAAATGAATAATGTGGATGTAACTGCATCAGACACTCCATTTAGAGAAACAAGCGGAAGTGGAGGATATATTGTAATCCAAGAAATAGTTGATTCAACAACTATTACTCAAAGAGCATTGGCAGGATATCCAAAAGCAATTTTCCTTGATAGAGGAATATACGGATGCGGATATTACAAGATACAATTAGATGGGGCTTTTAGAGCAAATGTTGATGGCCTTGACGCAATGAATCCAATTATTTCAGTAAGGGCTCTAGGAGATGTTAGCGGAGCAAGACTAAAGACTCCACAATGTACTGACACAATGCAAAATATTGGAAACTTTAATCCAATTGATAAAGGATTAACTCCAAACCAAAACCTTGGTGCTTGGGTAACAACAGTAGAATCTGACACTGTACTAAATGATATTGCAAAGAAAATTGCAACTTTAAGACTTAAGACTGATACAAGAGTGGCTGCAGGAAACGGAAATAAAATTAAATTAGTTCAAGCAGCACTATCTGATTCATTAGCAGAAATGTGTTTAACAGGCGGAGAAAAGAAAACAATTACAGTTAGAATAGATGAGAGCACAGTACAATCCTCTGACAAAGCTGCAAAATCAGCATTCGCACAATCAATTGCAGAAATGGTTTCAAATGCACTCAACGGATCATTTGGAGAAAATTGTTTGAAACAAGATGGGGCAAATTTTAATTGTGTACAATTAAAGAATAATGCACTTGGAAAAAGAACACTTGAACTTGCAACTGATAAATTACAATTCGGAACTGGTACTGATGGATGTGTACAAGCAACAGTTTATTCTACAATGAAAGAGAAATTATTCTTCCAAGTTGAAAAACAATTAATTGAAGCAAAAGAATTCTTAGGAGTAAAAGAAATTGTAATTAAGGCAGATGATTCAAAGAATTTCCCTACAGTTTTAATTAAAGGGACAAAAGCACCAACTACTACAACTGATTCAACAACAACTGATTCGACAGTTCCTGCTAATACTGTTGCTCAAACTCCTGCAAAAGAACCAGTAACAAAAACTCCTTCAACTACAACTACTACTAATACTTCTACTGCTGTAGCAAGTGCGGATGAAGATAAAGTTGAAGTAGCAAGTTTCGCTGCTCCTCAAGCAATAAATGATTCTGTTCAAAAGTTTGCTCAAGATGGAAAAGTGTTTTATAGATACACTGTTTTCGGAGGAAATTTAGAATCAAAAGCAACTGTAAATGATCCAATCGAATTACAATCTTGGCAAACAACTCAAGACTATAAGTATTATAGAAACATAAAAATTTGTGCACTTCCAACAAGTGCGGTAAATAGTCCTGCAGATCCAAAGACTTCTTACATACAAGCAAATGGATTAAAATTCCAAGTAGGAATAACTCCTGAGTCAAATGAAAATCCTGGAGATAATGCAAAGAAAATTATTACAATTTCTACAGGAACAATACACCCTGAAGATTTGGTTGTAAAAATTACTTCAGGAGTAATACAACCTGACAAATTATATTCCTTCATCCCAATGTGGTCTGATAAAGAACCGCAAACAATAAGTCTAAACATGTATATGGATGCATTAACAAGACAAGGAAAATTAGATAAGACTTTAACAAATGGAACTGAACAATCACAATTACAAGATGAAATAAATAAAAAAGGACAAACAAGTGCTTTAATGCAATATTTAGGTGGATGCTTAGCAGTTTCAGCAGTATGTAATATGGCTGGAGGAATAGGAAACGTTGCATTTAACGCACCACTTGATTGTGGATTGCCAATAATTACAGTGGGCGCACTAAGACAAGCACTAACAGCAAGTTCAATTGGAAAATCAATTGCTGGGGGAATAGAGGGAATAGCAAATACGCTTACAGGATTAATTAATAGTGTGCTAAAAACAATTGGACTTGGAAGTATATCTATTCCTAAAATAAATTTCTTTGGTTCAGATCAACCAGAATTAAATAAGTGGGATGCTTCAACAATTCAAGCTCAAGCAATTGCAACTGGTGGAATAGCTGGCGGAGTTGCTGCACCATTTAGAAAAACAATGTGGACAAGATTTTCTTCAGGAATAAATCCTAGAAATATTTCAGATTGGTCTGGGGATGTAGCTGCTATTTATGAAGAACAAGCAAAGAAAGCATTTGTTGATTCAGTAGACTTTGCAAAACTTGATGCAAAATTCCCTGGGCAAGGTGCTGCAATAAGGGCAAAAATGGATGATTTTTTTAAGAATGTGTATGGCCCAAGTATTGAACAGGAACTTAAAACAAAATTAACAAAGAGATATGATGATGTTTTGTGGAAGAGATCTACAAATAATCCAATTATTTCTACAAAATATTTTGGAAAGGATGTTCCAAGTAAAATATATGAAAAAGCTGCAAGTACTGGAACAAATATTGAAAAGAATCTTACTGAAGTACTTACTGAAATGTCAACTGAGGGCAAAACAGGGGTTACAAAATATCTTGATAAACCAGTAACGGTAAAAGGGGTTACAAAAACAATTACTTTCAAAGAAATGTTTGGGCAAACTCCTGATGAAATGGCAGTATTTTTCAAAGATGGATCAGCATTGAAAACAGCTTATCTTAATAATCTTGTAATTAAACCAGGCACAATTGAGAAGAGTATGCAAGAAATTGCTTCTCAAGGATATTTGAGGGAAGGTAGACTTGCAAAGAACATGAGTGTGGCTGCTGGGGACTTAGATCCATTTATTGGAAAATTTGTTGAAGATGCTCTTCCTAATGCAGATGCTGCTACAAGGCAAGCAGTTATTGCAAATATAAAAGCAGATCCTGCATTTGCTGCAAAAACATATGTTGGGGAAGTTGCTGCAGTTACTACTCCTCCAGGATTATTAACTCCTGGAAGTCACATACCTGGGGTTACTGGGGATTCATTAGCTAAAGTAACTGCTGATATTAAATCAGCAGCTGAAGGGCCAATACTTAAAGAACTGCGAGCTTCAGGAAGCTTTGATGCAGCTGCAAAAGAAATTAATACTGCGCTAAAGACTGTTACCGAACAAAAATCTGGAGACGCATTTACAAAATTAGATAAGAAAGCTCCATTCACAATGAAATTAAAGAGTTTACTAAGTGCTAGAACTCTTGGAGTAATGGCTTGGGGAGCTGGATGTGGAATGCTTGCAAATGCAGTTGGAACACAAGCATTTGATTCAAAGATGAGTGACATTTCAAAACAAATTGGTGCTGAACAATACAAGATGCCTGCATTCAAAATTACTGCCGGAAATAAATATGTAATTTCTCTTGACGCTGAAAGAAAAATCCAAGTTCGATCAATAACTTCTGAAGATGTAATTAAACCTGAAGATATTTTAACTTCTGAATTAAAGGACAATAAAACTCCTGAACAAAGATCACTTGGAGTTGCTCCAATAACAATTTCAAGATCAAAACTTAAAGCTTCAATAATTGATAACAAAGGAATGATGAACGATTATTACGGTGGAGAAACTGCTAACATGGATAAAATAACTGGACTTCCTCACCCATACTTACGATATATGTATTCAAATTTACAAAGTGTAATATTTAGACTTACAGGAAAATACACATTTGATTGTGCTAAAGCAAATGAAAACATTTCTAACGGAGCAGAGCCACTTGCATTTGCAATCGCAACTACAAAAGTTGGATTAAATGAATACACTCTTAATGCAATTAATGAAGATTACAATGGAAATGGTAAATGGTTGAAGAATAAATTAGACATTGCATTAAATGCAAGAGGAAGTTTGCCTGGAGAGAAGATGAACTTGAGCGCAGCAAAGCAAATATTCCCTAAAGCAAGCGATAAAGACTTACAAAGATTCCTTGATGACTTGGCAGTATGGGAAGCTGTATACATTGATTCTTCTAAAACAATAGTTGATTTTTGTACTACTCCTGATGGGAACTAAATTGCTTGTTTGAATTGGGAAAATTTATTTCTACGTTAAGCTTTTTAACTTCCAAAGTCATTCTTTTCTCAAAGTGGAAAAATGGTTTCTAAAAAATTTCTTTCAAAAAACAGTTCTTCAAATTTCTTATTTTCTTTAAACACAAACTCTCGTGGGTTTAACATGTTCTCTGCAATTGTTGCAATGATTCTAATTATGACTTCGGTTGTATTAACAAGCACCCTTGTTACAACAGAAGAAAAAACAAGTAGACAAATCTATTCAATGTTAAATAATTATCAATTAGCGGATGCAGCAAATTTGGCAAGAGCGGACGCAATACAAAGTTTTAATTTTAATTTTAGAGACAAACTTGAAGATTATTTGACTTACTCGGATGTGGAACTAAGAGATGAAACTGGTTTCCCACTTTTTACTATTCGTGATGGGAGTGAAAAATTTACTTGGAAAGAAATAAAACAAACTTTTGAAGAAACAATTTTACTTACGGGGAGTGCAAGAACTGCTGCTGCAGATCCAACAAAACAACAATTTGATGCAGCAATAGCTTATGTTGCTGATAGAACAATAGAACAATTTAACGAAGGAACTTATGGAAAATTTAGTATTTATTTAAGTGATAAATCAGCTCCAGCAAAAGATATTTTACGAAAATCAATTGTTACTTCAATGGAAAGAGAAACTGCAAAAGGACTTGATTTTTTAGAAATCGTTGGATGCGATGGGGATAGTGGCTCTTGTCCTGTTGGAACATTTTATTTTAATATTCCATTGAATAATTTGCAAGATGATGAATATGAAGCACTCCCAAGAATTATTGTAAAAGATCTTGTTACACAAGAAGAAATTAAAATGGCAATACTTCCAAGAACACAACTTAGAGTATACATTCCATTAAGATTTTTTAAAGCACTTTACGAAGCAAGAAAATCTGCACTTGCAATTAAAACGGTAGGGACTACTCTTGAAAATTATAGATTAGGTTTTTGTAGTTCTGATTGTAAAGTACGATCAGCTCCATTTGGATCAAATGTTTCTGATTGGACTCAATCAAATACCTGTCCAACAACTGGTGCAGAAAAAGCCCCTTTAATTGGAGCTCCTGCAGGGGTATCAAGTTATTTAGTTGGGGGAAGTAATACTGGTGCGGATGGACTTGCAGCTTATGGGTCTGACGCAATTTGTGCTCAAGTAAAAAATGATGGGGGATTTATTACTGACGATACAACTTTTTACGTTAAAGATACTAAACTTTTAACAGGACAATCACTAAGAAGATTAGATATTGCTGATTGTGGATTTAACTCAGTTTCAGTTTCTTCCGCAGCAGAAGCACAATACAATATTGTGGGAACAACAAATATTGGATTACTTAGGTGTGCAAAAATTCATGCAGTGTATGCGGACATAGTATATGTTGAAACTAATCCAAAGTACATGGTAAGAGGAACATTTGAACAAGGAAAAAGTGATATTTATAAAATTAGAATAACAAATGAAGATTTTACAAGAATAAAAAATGATAAAGATGTGGACAAAGCGTCACTTCCAAAGTGCACTAGTTCCTCAACCTCTTGTCTTCCTTAAAAAAATCATTTTTTTTATTAAAATTTCATTATTTTTAAAAAAAATATAAAACGAAAAGGAAAACTTTGGTCAAAGTTAAGTTAATAAAGGTTAGAATGGTATAGTATTACAGTGAACAAGTGTTATTCGGAGTATTTTTGGGTTGGTAAGTGGTTTTGATGACTGTTATTGAATCACTCAAAGAAGGATATTACTCTTTTGAAGACAAATGGTACGGACTTGTTGATGCTATTTCTGAAAAAGTCCCTGTTTTTGGTAATGTAATTGATGCTTTGGAAGATAAGGGAGTTCCTTCATTTCCTTTAGCAATAATAATTGTAATTTTATTACTTTTCTTAATAATTGTATTATTAACTTCTTCAAATTCTTCAAGTTTAACATTAACTGTAGTTGGAACTGATAATCAACCAGTAGAAGGGGCAACAGTTGTAGTTCTTTCTGGAGATACTCCAAAAGGTACATTAACAACCCTAGAAGACGGAAAAGTAACTTTCTTTTTAGAAAATGGAACATATTCTGTAAAAGTTGATAAAGAAGGATACACTTCCTCTCCTCAAGAAATAACTCTTAATGGAAATATGGAAGAAGATTTTACGCTTTCATTACAAGACACTACAATTTCAAAAGCGGTTTATTTAAAGACGGCTTCTGGCGCATTAATTCCTGCTGGAAGTGGACTTGTAACTTATAGATGTAAAGGGGATACAACAGAAAATACTGCAACTTACACAAATGGAAGTTTTACTGCGACAGTAAAAAAAGAATGTACTGAAATTGAAGTATTAAATTTACAAAATTATAATGTAGTTTATGGTACTGCTTCATTCTCAGGAAATGGTGCTGTAACAGTTGAACAATTGGTAGT
>CAZOCW010000043.1:0-7388 GCA_964578405.1 uncultured archaeon
ACATTATCATGCTCGCAGGGTTAATTGCTTTTGCCATAATCCCTGTTGTTCGTCCTCTCCCATATCTTAATCTAAATCCGCCCCAAGAACTGGGGTAAGCAAGTATTGGTCTTCCTGCTGCAAGTCTATCAAGGAAAGCTTTGTTTGGTTTTACTTCAATTTTTGTAGTAGTTTTTTCAACTTTAACAATTTTTTCTAAAAAGTCCCAATTTAATCCTAAATCTTTTGCAGTCTTCATTACCCAAAGCGCTTTTAGTGCAAGTCCTTCTGAAACAACAAGCCCCATTCCTCCACGAATTCTGTTCGTCGGAATTTTTGCAATATCTCTATGCGCGGATACTTCTACTTCTTCAGTTGGAACACCATTAATACAAACTGGACAACCATTAATTATAATTCTAATTTCTTCATCTTTCATTATATATTGACGAGAAATTACTTCTGTTTGATAAATTCCAATTTCTTCAACATATCTTTCTATTTCATCTTGAGTAGGTTTGTATCTATCAAGTCCCATATAAGTTCTTGCAAAATCCCCAAGGATTAATGGAATTACAGTTGAACTTCCCCCCGCAGCTCTAATTGGCCCCGCAAAATAAATATCAATATACTTTGACCCATCTTGATTTGAATTAATTTCAACTTTTGGCACACCATCAAGCGGTGCAACAACAACCCCTTCAGTTTCAATTAATAGACAAGTCTTAATTCCAATTTCTACTCTCTTCTGATCGTCAGGAATTTTCCACCATTTTTGATCTAAAATTTCTACAAATAATTGAAAGTATGCTTTTCTTCTATCTTTTTTTTCTTCAAATATTTCTCTAAATCTTTTAGCAAGTCCAGTTAATCCAATAATTGTTTCTGCACGATCTGCCAAGTCCACTGCAGGAGTTACTTCAACAAAATTAGTTAAATCTACTCCAGTTTGTTTTGCATCTTGTGCTCTAACAAATACTGCAAGTGTATCTTTTTGTATTAACTTAAAATAATCTTTAATGTGGGGTGCTGCAGCAAAAGGAATTTCTTGCGAAATCATTTCTGTTGGAGAAAGTTTTTTTACAATACTTTGTTTTAATTTTTCTTCTTCAGTGAAAGGAGTAACGAACTTTTTTTCAGCAACTTCAGTGGCCCCAACTTGTCCAGGATTTTGAGTTGTTTGTGTTTCAACCATAATTAATCACAAAATTTATTGCTGTCCCTCAATAATATCTCGCTCAACTGTTTCTTTTGAAAAATGAACTTCACTAATTTGTCTATTCTTTAAATTAATCATTGGGAATACACAAGGGGTCGGAGTGTGTCCAATTTTTTTCTGAAAATCCGTTTGACCTTCCCAACATCCAGAATTAATTATTGAGGTTCCACGATAAGTTGCATATCCTTTGTGGTGCATATCCCCAAACCAAATAAGATCAGGTTCTTCTTTGATTACCATGTAATCTCTTCCTTCAGGCACATAAGGATTTTTTCCACCATACTTTGGCATTAAATCTCTTTTTTTCAAAAGCTCAACCATTCCTTCTTGAGGTTTTGACATTTCAAGAAAACTTACTGAACTAATTAAATCATGAACACTTGGACCGTGATAAATTAAATTTTTTATTCCCTCAGTTTCTACCCAGGAAGGAGAAGAAATAAAATGAAAGTTTCTTAGTTTTGATAATCTTGGAACAAATTCTTTATCAATCGCAGGTTGGGGTTCAGCTCTTCTAACTGCATCATGCTGCCCGGGACAAATAAATACGTGAATGTAATCAGGAATTTGTAACATTAATTCCTCAAACTTTGCATATTGTTCGTAAACATCTTTGATTAATAATTCTTCAAGTTGACCAGGATAAACTCCAATTCCTGCAACATTATCCCCAGTAACAAATAAATATTGTATTTTTCCAACTCTCTCTTGTTGTTTTTCAGTTAGTCCTTTTCCGTTTAAGTAATCAAGTAATTTTCCAAATTGTTCTTCAAAAAATAATTTACTCCCAATATGTAAATCAGTTATCCCTCCAATATATACTTCGTCGTTAATTGTTTTTGCTGAACGAATTTGCATATCCGGCCAATAAACTTCTTTAATAATAATAAAATCTTTTCCCCATTTAGTTCCTTTTATTCCAAGAACATTATCCTCAATTATTCTTTCAGCTTTCGCAATTACTTCTTTATCTTTTTCCATTACAAGTGCAATACATTTTGCTTCCATATCTTCAATTTCAAAAGCAGTGTGTCCTTTTTTTGTAATCCATTTCTTATTTACTATTCCAATAACATCCACTTTTTCCTTATCATGAATTCCTGCCAAATTTTTTATTGGAATTGGAGAAAGATTGTGTCTTGCTTTAAGCATGCTTGAAAGTAATTCAAATTTACTTCTAAACAATCTAAGAAAATCATCTACTTTTCCTTCAGAACTACTTTTTCCAGTAACATCATATTCTTCCATCACTCTAAAATTAGGAGCACGATCTTTTGCTTGGGCAGTAAATGAAACTTTTCTTACTTCTACTTCATCCACAGCTTGTGAGATTTTGGTTCTTGCAAGTTTTTTTTCCAAAATATTTGGTTCAATGAAAAAGTTTCCCTCAGCAACAAGTTCGTCAAGAATTTGTTTCCAAGTATTATTTTGAGCAAGGAGAGCAACAGCATCCTTTGAAAGCATTATTCCCGAAATTTCAGCATATTTTATTATGTCATTATCTGTAGGAATTATTTCAGACATTTCACTCAAAACCTTTTTAGTTAAGTTTTGGTCCAATTGCGATTTTTTTAAATTAATTAGTTTCACAAAAAAAGTAGGTTACTTCATTTTTTCTTTTGCTTCTTCAATTAGAGAGATTACATGCCAAATATCTGTTCTTGTGTGATCTGGCATATTCACATCATTACTGATGTCGTCAAGCAAATATATTGCTTCACTCATTGAAGTTGCATTGTTTTGTCTTGCTTTAGCAATTGCTGCTTCTACTTTCGCCCTAATGTTTCTCGGAACGGCCCTATCAGATAGGATTTCTCCCATTATTTGTAGCATTTCTTCGTTCATAACAAATCACTAGTGGCATTTTTGTGCGAATAATTAAATTAAAATTCGCGAGTACCAATAAGAATAATTAACGAATAAAACCTTTAAAAAGGAACTTACAGCAAGCTTTAGAAAAATAACTAGCAGCTTGAATTTATCTTCCAAGCCACAAAGTCAAATAACTCTAATCGTTAGCAGCCATTCCTTCAAAGAGTTTTTTCCCTTTTCCTAAGAAGTAATCCTTTAGTGCAGTTTTATCCGCCCCATCGACTACAATATCATATTCTTCAAACTTTTTCTTAGCATTTTCAATTTGGCTTTCATTAGCAATATCTGATTTAGTTATTACTACCATGAATTTGTGTTTTGTGAAAAGCTTTTTTATTTCAATTAACAAATTCTTTTGAACTTCTAAATCATCCGTAGGATCAACAACAAATGCAAGTATTCCTTTCAAATATTGAAGAGCAGTAATTGCTTTTAGTTCAATTTTATTTCTTTCATGTAATGGCCTATCAAGTAATCCAGGCGTATCAATTACTTGGATTGGCAAGTATCTCATCATGAATACTCCAACATTAAGCCCTTTTGTTGTGAATGGATAATTTGCTATTTCCGGTTTTGATTCAGTAATCTTTTTCAAAAGAGTACTTTTCCCAACGTTAGGAAATCCAGCTAAAATAATACATTCCTCGTTTGTTCTTACACTTGGAAGTTCATTTAGTTTTCTTGCACTCTCATTATAGTACTCAATGTGCTTACTAATTCCTTTTACAAGTGACGCCATTCTCCCAATATATGATTTTGTAACATCAAGTGCTTGTTTTTCTCTTCCTCTTGAATACTTTAATTCCTTAATTTTAACCAAATGATCTCTTCTAATTTTTTTAATTAATCTTCCAACAGAAGAAATACTTGATAAAGTTTTTTTCATTTCAGGAACATCAATAATACACTCATACAAATCGTGATAGAAAGGATCAAGTTCTTCAAATGAGGGAAATTGAGAGGATGCTTTGAATAATTTTTCTTCTAAGTAATTTGCAGAAGCATCAATTTTTGCCATTTCTTTTCCATTAATTGTGTAAAACTCAGTTTTTTGTTTTGGGTATTCCATGGAAGATTTTCTTCCCCTATTTAACGCAGCATCAATTAACACTTGCGGTTTTTCAACAAAATTTATTTTAGTACTCATCTTTTCACACCCAAACTTTTCCTTTTCTTTAAATTACTCACTTTTTGTCTTTGTTTTCTTTGTTTAATGTTTTTTCTTATTTGACTTAACCGCTTAGCATTTGCTTTAACAGCCGCAAGAGCACTTACTCGTTGCTCTGGAGTCATTTTCTCCCATTCACTAAGAGCAAACGCTTCAATAGGGGTTAATTCCCTATTTTGTTCACTTTTTACTAATTTGGATCTCCCATCCATAACATATTTAAGGATTAAGAGGTTTTTAATTAGTAGTTACAAGGCCAATTAGGGTGCTTTTTAATTGTTTTGAATTTACTGTATATTAAAAAGAAGGGTTTTTTGATGCAAGATTTTTACAAGAATGACTTCAAGAAAATGATGATCATTCCAACAATTCTAATGTTTGTTCTAATTGCTTATATTTTCATTTTACCAATGGTATTACCCTCAATGTTTTCTGGAATTAAACCAGGAGTTGATTTAACTGGAGGAAATGTATTAATTTTCCGCTCAGAAAAAGCGATTACTGAAGCACAATTAATTTCAGCTTTAGCAGAATTTAATTTACCAGAACTTAAACCTTCAATTATAGCTTCTCCAACAGGATATGGAGCATGGGTTCAATATGGAAAGGATCCAAAAGTTAGTGCAGTAGAACTATTATTATCAAAAGCAAACACTGCTCTTGAAACTTCTGATAAAGACTCAATTGATATTTCAAATCAAGCACTTACTGAACTTGGACAACCCACTCAACCTTTTGAAAATGCAAAAACAGCATTACTAGCAGCACAACAAGCTCTTGCCGATTACAAAGAAGCTTTCTCAAAGAAACTTCAAGAAACATTAACTCAAAAACTTGGATTGGGAAAAGATGTTGAATTCCAAAAAAGAGAAATTTCTGCAACTTTAGGTAGTGCTTCTTTTAGTTCTTTAATTTTTATTTCAATTTTAGGAGTAATAATGATTATGCTTGTTGTTTTTGTTGCATTTAGACAATTAATTCCATCAGCAGCAATTATCCAAGCAATGATTTTTGATGTTATAGCTGGTCTTGCAGGAATGGTTTTCTTACAAATTCCACTTTCATTAACTACTCTCCCAGCTTTACTAATGTTAATTGGTTATTCAGTTGACACCGACATTATGCTAACTTCAAGAATGCTTAAAGGAAAAGACGGTACTCCTGGAGAACGTGCAACTTCTTCAATGAAAACTGGACTTACAATGACTGGAACTACACTTGGAGCTTTAATAGCAATGATAATTGTATCTTATTTTAATCAAATAGAAGTAATATACCAAATTGCAGTAATTCTTTTCTTCGGTTTAATCGGAGATGCCATTTCAACATGGTTTATGAACGCACCAATATTACTATGGTGGATTGAAAAGAAAGAAAAGGAGCATAAGAAGTATTAATTAAATTTATTTTGATGTGATAAATATGGCTAACGTTTTTATTAAGAATTGGCAATTAAGTTTCCTTGCAATCGTGTTAATTCTTTCAATTGCACTTATTGGAATGTATGGAATAAAATTAGGAATGGACTTTAAGGGCGGAACGCTTTACCAAGTTGAATTACAAAACCCTGTTACTGCAGAAGAAATAACTAGAATTTCAAATATTATTGCACAAAGAATAGATCCAAGTGGACTAAAGGATGCATCAGTTTATCCAGTAGGAACTCAATTTATTGTAGTTCAATTATCTGAAACTGATCCAGCCGAACTTGAGAAAGTGGAATCAAGAATAAGACAACAAGGAAGATTTGAATCAACTTTAGATGGAAATGTTATTTTCACTGGTGACGAAATTAAGAAAGTTCAAAGAAGCGATAATTCTTTTGGAGTATACAAAGCAGGAGCTAGCGCTTACGAATGGAGTTTGCCTTTTGTTTTAAGTGAAAAAGCTGCAAAGAACTTTATGGAAAGTACTTTCCACAAATGTAATGCTACAGGAACTTCATCAAATGGATTACCAAGTTATACTTGCGAAAAAACAATTTTCTTCCTTGACAGGCCAAAAGCATTAATAGTTACAACAGTTGAACAAGAAGAAAGCGACACTCTTTTACTAGCGGAAGGAAATAAGTTTGAAAATATTCCACAAGACACTCAACTTGAAGAGTTAATTTTGGATTCAATGCTTACAGTTTTAACAATAGATAACAACAAAGGACTTGACAAAGCTGCTGCAAGCGCAGTTTTAGCTACAACAAAAAATGTTGTTGTTTCACCAGGCGTTAGCGAAAATGTAAAGAATGACCTTAATGCACTTGGATTTACTGTAATTGTTACTCAAGAAAAAAAAGATATCCCTTGGATTTGGACTGCACTAGGAGCAAGACAAATAATTAGTTTAACTGAAGGAATAACTAACGAAGATATTCCTGAAGGGCAAATGGATAGAGCAAAAATATTTTCCACACTTAGAATTACAGGGCAAAGAGCAACTTTAGCTGAAGCAAAATCAGATCTTGAGGAACTTGCAATATTACTTGAAAGTGGATCTTTACCAACTCCAGTTAAAACAATTTCAAAAGAAACTATTTCTCCATCTTTAGGAGATTCTTTCCTTGCAAATGTTTTCTTAATGGCACTTTTAGCAGGAATAATTGTTTCTGCAATAATTGTAATTAGATACAAATCACTTAAACTTTCAATTCCAATTATAATTACTGGAATAAGCGAAATAATAATCATGATGGGCTTTTTAGCACTCATTCAAAGACCTTTAGACTTAGCAGCATTCGCAGGATTAATTGCAGCAATAGGTACTGGTGTTGACTCAGAAATAGTTATTACTGATGAAATATTAGGCAAATCAAAAACTGCTCACGAATCCTTATTACAAAGAGCAAAAACAGCCATGTTCATTATTGCAACTAGTGCATTTACTGTAATTGGAGTAATGGGCCCAATAGTACTTTTCTCAAGAAACTTACCAGGCCTAGATAAATTATACGGATTTGCTGTTGTGGCAATTGTTGGGGCATTAATTGGAATACTAATTACAAGACCAGCTTTCACAAAGATTGTTGAAATGATTGTTCACGGAAAAGAAAAAGAAGAACACAAAGAATAAATACTCCAATTCCCTCTAATCAATAGAACAAAAATCAAATTAGTGATTCTATGAAACTTACCGAAGTAATTTTACTTGCCAAAAAAC
>CAZOCW010000044.1:0-2619 GCA_964578405.1 uncultured archaeon
CCATATCAAAAATTATTGCTTTAAGCATCAAGTCAGTCCTGTGATTGTTTTATTCTCTTAAGTAGAGTATAATTTCACTTTTCAAATTCGCTCAAAGCTTTTGTCATTTCTTCTAGTGGCATATTAGTTGTAACTAATGGAATTTTTTCGCTTTCAGCAATTTTTATTGCAATTGGGTCCACCGGTTTATCGCTAGAAAATTGTCCATGTAAAATTATCATGCTTGGTCGCATATCAGTAGAAAATCTTCCTACTTTAATTGCTAATAAAGGACTTCGGCCATTTTCAACGTGTCTGAAAATTAAAACTCTATTAGGAGTTTTTCCATAAAGCATCATGTATTCATGTACCGGTACTTCAAGTATTACTTTTATTGAATCAATTATAGTGTAACCAAAAACTGTTTCTTCTTTTATTTTGTGAGGTAAACAAACAACATCTCCATTAACTTTTTTCACAATTTCAGTTGCTTTAATTCCACTAGTAAATTCGTGGGATTCAAATGCAGTGCTTTGATCTTGGGCGAAATCTTTTTCTAATTGTTTAACAGTTTTCCCGCCTTTGTGTTTATCAATTTCAATAAGTGCATTAACTAATCTTGCAATTACTCCAATTCCTGGATTTTTTCTTCTTCCCCCTTCATAATCTGAAATAGTTGATGAAGAAACTTTTAAGTGAGTAGCAAGTTCTGTTTGGTGGACCCCAAATATTTCTCTCCATTTTTTCATTGAGCCGCCTGGGTCGCTTGAAAGAGTAATTTCTCCAGCTATTGTCATTGCTAATTTGTCCATGCTAATACTAAGCACAAACCGCTTAATAATGGTTTCGTCAGTTGTCCCCAAGAGGGGTAGGTTTTTTCGTCAAAGATTTTCAAGTGCTTCTATTGCAACTTCCCCAGTAACTTCATCGTAGAGTTGGGGTTGTTCTTTTTTTATTTTTTTAAGTATTTGCTCTGCAACAATTTGCATTTCTTTACTTTTTGGTTTAAAATAAGCTCTTGTAATTGTAAGCGCAACTTTTTTTCGATTAATTCCTTTTAGATCTTCTTCTAAGCGTTTAAGGAGTTGAGTGGTAATCATTGATTGGGGTATTTTTTGTACAGCGCGTATGCGTTCACTTTCTCCAAAACTAGCAATTCTTTTTGCGGCAATTTTTGCTCTAATTGTACTGCTACTGTGTTTTTGCATAACTAATAAACTGTTTTTGAAGTATAAAATAATTGGCTTGTAATAAAGAATATATACTCTTTTTGACAATAGTTTAGTATGGTTAATTTATTTGGGGATTGGTTTAACGACTTAGCTGCAATTGTATTTGTTTTCATACTTTACATTGTTTATAGAATTTGGCTTAGTAGAGTAGAGATTGAACGAAAATGGGCTCTTGTAATATCAAGTGCAGTAATTTTTATTATTGCTGTTTTTCCAATGTTTTCAAGAATATTTTGGTATGATAGTAACTTGACTTCAATAGAAGGGGAATACATTTTAGTTGCAATTGCAGTAGTTGCTTTACTCACTGTTATTTTTGGTTTAAGAAGAATTTATCCTGCTAAATAAATTAAATTCTTTTTTTTTGGTTAATACTTATTAACGGGCCCGGCGGGAATCGAACTCGCATCTAGTCCTTAGGACGGACCGATACTATCCACTATACTACGGGCCCTTATTGAATTACTTGCTTAAGAGGGTTTAATAATTTTTCAATAAGGGCGGCTTTTCTATATTGTCACTCAATGAGCGCTTTGCCTGTTTTTTCTCTAAAAATGTTTACAATTTCTCTTGTACGTAAGTAATAGTCCCATGCTTTTCCTTTTTTTGAAGCTGCTAAATACCATTGAAGGTATTGTTTTTGTTGTTCAGAAAGAGTTCCTTGACTAAGTAAAGCTTCTTTTACTGAAGGTCTTAGTCTATTGATTAAAACTTGTCTATTTCTTGGGAATCCAAATAGTTCTTTTGATTTTGCAAGTGTTTTTTCAATTTGATTCGCTTCTTGTGTTAAATTTATTCTTTCTTGTTCAGTTGAAGCACTCGCGATATTTCTTTTTAATGCGTTTAATTGTACTTTTAGTTCTTCAAGTTTATTTATTGTCACAACGGATTTGCTTCTGACCTTTGCAACTTGTTTTTTTAGTCTAAGAATTAATTGGGGATTTGGTATTATTCGGTTCATTCCCCTAATGGATTGTTGGGTAAACAATTCCCCTTGTACTGCAACAGAGGGATTTGCTCTTTTTACTCTTGGCATAATAGATTTGTTAATTTCTAGTTAATAATTTTATTGCTAGTGTTAAATTAGTAGTCTTATTACCGCTCCGCTAACAAGTGGTACCCAAAGGTTATCATCAAATGGAAGTAGTTCAACAATTGTGGCAATTATTCCTGCGATTATTGCTACATTAAGGGGGAAGAAGAAGTTAATACAAATAATTGAAACAACTAAGCAAGTCAACGTGCCTTCCCAACTTTTTTTGCCAATTATTTTGTGTTTGCCGTATTTAGTTCCAATTATTGCAGCCATTGAATCTGCAAATACTTGTACGCTTAATGCTGCAAGGATTATTGCAGGAGAATTTTTGAATACAATTAAAAGTACAATTGCTGAAATAAAAAAGAAAAT
>CAZOCW010000044.1:2719-7358 GCA_964578405.1 uncultured archaeon
TCTTTTTCAAATGGTTCAAGATCAACTACTTGTACTATTTCAAAGTCTTTCTCTAATTTATTCTTTTCCTCTTGGAGTATTATCTCTTTTTTTTCGCTTTGGGAGATACTTTTTGTTTTAAGTGCAAGTGCGCCAAGTCCCCCTTTTTTTAGAAATTGTGCATTTCTAACAAATATTTCGGCTTGATTTCTTTGAGAAATATCCTGAAACATTGCATCTACTTTTTCTTCAAAGTATTCTGCGTAATTGTCAGTTTTTTGTGCATCGCTTATTATTGGAAATAAGTTTGTTCGTTCTTCAGCAAGTTTTGAAAGTTTATTCATTGCAATTTCGCTAATATCCACACAAAATATGCTTCCTTTTTCTCCTACAATATCTGAAACATGGCTCACGGTTGTTCCTTCTGCGCTTCCTAAGTAAAGTACGCTTGCTCCATTAAAGAAAATACTTTCTTTTATTCCATTGACTATTCCTGCCCCATACTTTGAGCGATAAACATCCCATTCTCGGTATTGTGTGTCTTTTATGTTAAGTAGTTTTTCTCCGTATACCTTTTTTCCAGGCAATAAGTTTTTTGTATAAATTGATCTGGCTTCTGAGTATATTCCATCAAAGATTTCTTTCATAATATCTTGATGTTTGGAAAGAAATATAAAGAAGTAAACTGTATTCTTTTAGGTGGTTTATTTGGTTGCTTTATCATGGGATATCCTTATTTTGGAGTTCTTTTATGTTGTATTTGGTGCTTTTTTAGGAGTAATTATTTTAGGAATTGTTTCCGTTATTATTCCAAAGATAATGGGAAAAATGACTCCTAATATTAATGAAGAGAAAGAAATTGTTCGAGGAAATGTTGCAGTAGCTACTTACTATGGAATGATTACTCAAGCGGTAATTATTGGTATAAGTCTTATTATTGCTGCCGCAATTATTGCTGCAATATTGTAAATTAGTTGAAGGACTCTTATATGCAAAAAAAGTTCTTGGCATTGGCACTTTTCTTAGTGCTTTTTTGTTCATTAGTTTTTGCAAGAGGGGGAGGAGGATGTTTCACTGGGGATGCCCTAATTAGCACTCCTTTTGGTGAAAAAAAGATTTCTTCGCTTTCTGCTGGAGATGAAGTTTTTTCTTATGCTTTGGGTAATCTTGTCCCTGTAAAAGTACTTTATGTTTACAAAACAACTGCGGAGCAATCTTTTGTGGTTAGTACAAAAGAAACTAGTTTTGAAGTTACTGGGGAACATTTAATTGCTATTGATTTTGGAGAATTTAAACAGGCAAAAAATTTGGTAGTTGGGGATAAAGTTCTTGTCCTTGTTGATGGAAAATTAGAAGAACAAATTATTTCGTCAATAACTCTCAACACTCAACTTATAGAAGTTTATAATTTATTAGTTGATAAAGAAAATTTATTTTTTGCAAATAATGTTTTAGTTCACAATAAAGGTTGTTTTTTGCCAGATACAAATATTCTTCTTTCGGATGGTTCTTTGAAAGCAATAAGCTCAATTGGAATTGGGGATAAAGTTAAAGCATTTGATTATGATGGAAAAACAGTAAATTCAGTAGTTAATGACATATATTCTGTTAATGTAAATGAATATTTTATTTTAAGAACAAATGGCGGATTTGAGGTTAAAGTAACTGCGGAGCATCCTTTCTTTGTTGGAAATGGAATTTTTAAAACAGTTGAAGAATTAAAAGTAGACGATAATATTTTTGTTTATGATGGATATAAGTTATTGGAAGATTTTGTTAATTTTAAAGAAACAGTCTCTGCACCAGTGACAGTTTATAATTTGAAAACGGATTCTCCAAATACTTTCTTTGCAAATTTCACTGCAGTTCATAATAAAGGCGGGGGCGGTGGTGGAGGCGGAGGTGGAAGTCATGGGGGTAGCTCAAGTTCTTCAAGTCCTTACTCTTCAGGAACTTTTTGTGGAATGTACTCGGATCGAACAATTAACGGTCAACTAATTGAAGGAAAAGAATGTATTTATGTTTATTATCTTAAAACCAACGCAAGTTCTATTACTGCTTTAAGCAGTTGTGCTTCAACTTCAGTAAATGTATTTGTAAATTGTTCTCAATACCTTTCTGCAGCAATTTCAAATAGACTTGAGTTTGAATGTAGAAATACTGAGAATTGTCCTGGCGGAACAATATTTACATTAGAGGGCGGGAAAAGTGTTACTGTTACTTTTCCCCCAACAATTCTTGAGAAATTAAGTTTTTATGGAGTAATAGTTCTTTTTGCACTTACTTTTATTACTTTGATTTTAAATTTTATTTTTCGTAAAAATAAGTTTTTGTCAAAAGCGGTTGCAATTTCTTTTTTTAGTGTTTTTGTTTTTACTTTATTTGCAGGCTTGTTATCAACTTTATTGCATGGTAATTTAGGGTTACAAATAATTGCAATAATTATTTTATTAATCATTATTTTTAGTATTCGAAAAAAGATTTATTCAATGCAAGTTGAAATTCAATCTTCTAATGGCGATTTGGATTTTTGTTATCCTGCTACACAAATTGATTCAAAGGCTTCAAAGACTGCACAAGTAATTAATTATTTGGCTGGACTGGATAAGGTTTGGAAACAAGAATTTTTAGAAACTACTACAAAAGATACTTTTTTGTTGCTTCAAAAATGCTGGCAATCAAGAGAATACTCTCAAATGGAGCCACTATTAATGCGTGATTTGTATTTGCAACATTTAACTCAAATAGCTCAACTTTGGAAGGATCATGAAGTAGATAAGTTAGATGATATGAAAATAAACAAGATTTCTATTATTAATGTAAGATATGCTGGAAAAGAAGCTCAACAAGAATTTACTGCAATAATTGATGCTACTGTTACTGATTACTATGTTGATGATCAAAATGGCAAATTTATTAGAGGGGATAGATCTCCTGCGACTTTCCAAGAATTTTGGGTTTTCCAAAGAGTTGGAACAAAATGGTTGTTAAGAGAGATTGATCAAACAAGTGATTCAAATGCTTTGAGAGAAGAAAATTTTGTTGAGCAATTAACTCCTGAGCAAATGAAAAAATTATATGCCTCTGCAAAAAGTACTTCTAAAGACGGTGAAGAGGTAGAGGGCAATATTTTAGACCAAAGTGCCCCTTGGATGGATGCTGGGCTTGAATTAAAATCAAACAAGATTTATCGTATGTTGAATTTTCAGGATTTTCACATAATTCAACTAAACCTGCAGGTACATCACATTTAGCCGGTTTTGGATTAACAGTAATTACTAATTTGTCAGATACATCTCCTGTACCGATAGGGTTTTTGGCTGCAACAGATAAAACTTGGGATGAGAGTTTTATGAAAGAAAAAGTAAGAAAAGTTTTTACTGAAGTTTTCCTTGGGTTGGGAAATAGAGATATGTCAAAAGCTGCTCAGTATATGTTCCCTGAAGAATTAAAACAATTCTCTGACAAAGTTATTTCTATGAAAAAGGATAAGATTGAAATGGAGTTTAGGAATTTTTGTGTAAGAAAAGTGGATATTGTTTGGGTAAATAATAAAAATGATAATAATTTGGATGAGTTTGTTGCAAGAATTTTAGCACATGCTCAAAGAATTGAACACAAAAATGGAAAAGTAACTCACAAGGAAGCATATGTTACTCCTTTTGAAGAGTATTGGACTTTCCAAAGATTAAATGGGGAATGGACTCTAAAAGAAGCACATCCTGCATTTAGTGCAAATGATATTATTACTCGGGAGAATGTGGATGAGGAAAGTACTCCTGAGCAAATGAAATGGTATTATACAAAAGACAGGGCATAATTTGTTTAGAACTTTTTATGCAAGTATTTCTTTTTCATTTTTGACAATTATTGTTTGTCCATCTTTTAATGTCTTGAATAATTTTTTATTTTCAATATAGTATGCAACCATTTTGTCAATTCTTTTTGTTTCTATATTTTTAGATTTGTAATGGGGCGCAATATAATATTTGATTATGTTAAGTCCGCTCCATTCTATTTTTTTCCCATACGGTTTTAACTTTGCATCATCTACAAGTTCTACTCCTTTTATGCTTGGGCATAAAACACAAACTCCTGCGCTTGATCCACCGTAGAGCAAGTTTTTCTTTTTTACTAGTTTTAAAAATATTTTATCAAAACCTGATAGTTGCATTGATTTTCTCAAAAAGAAAGTATTTCCTCCTTTTACCCAAAATACTCCAAATTCTTTTAATTTTTTTTCAAGTTTTTTCTTTTTTCCAAAATAATCTTTCAAATCAACTGTTTCTGGTTTTAGTCCAACACTTATGAGTTTTTTAAAAATCTTTTTTTGGCTTCTTTCTTTTCGTTTACTGTCTTTGTAATAGTCTACCGCGTTTGAAATAACTGCGGCCTTTTTGTTTTTTGGGGCCATTTTTCCAAATTCTTTAAATGCTTTCCCGAAGTGGTAGGATGTTAAGTAAAAGTCCATGAAATAATTAGTATGGATGAGGTTTTATTGATTACTGTTTAGGGAGAAGTTAGTATTTTTTTACAAACTTTGAATTTATTTGGAATTGTATTTTTTTTTATTTTTTTACTAATTTAAAAACTAAAAATCTTTGATGAACAAAATAAACAGAGCTGTTACACTATTTGCATTTACAATAAGCTTGTCAAT
>CAZOCW010000045.1:0-5784 GCA_964578405.1 uncultured archaeon
ATTTAGAAAATGCTTTTTCTTTTGTTGGAGAGTGGAAAAGCCCAATTAGAACCACTAAAGTTTTATCCGCGGATTTACCCATTGTACAAAATGATTCAGAGCATTCACTTGAAGTGCAATTACCATTTTTACAAATTGCTCTAAAGGAATTTGAATTCACCCCAATTATTTATGGAGAAATTGAAGGAAGTGAACTTGCTGATATTTTGAACACAGAATTAAATGAGAATTCCATTTTGGTTGCAAGTTCTGATTTAAGTCATTATTTATCTTACGCAATGGCAAAAAAAACTGACACTAATACTATTAATTCAATTTTAAATATGGATTTTGAATCATTTGTCAGTGACGCTGATGCGTGTGGAAAAATTGGAATTCACGCAGTAATGATTCTTGCAAAAAAATATAATTGGAAACCCATTCTTTTAGATTACAAAAACTCAGGAGATACTGCAGGGGACAAAAAACAGGTCGTAGGGTATTGCGCAATTGCATTTTTGGAGTGAATAAAATGGCTAAAAAAAGTGAATTTGATTTAAATAATTCTGAAAAAAAAGCTTGTATTGAACTTGCAAGAAAATCCATTAACTATTTTTTCCATGACGAATCCCAATTGAAATTAAATGAAAATGAACTTTCTCTTCTACCAAAAAAACTTTTAGAAAAAAAAGCTTGCTTTATTACGCTAACTATTGAAGATTCACGCGAGCCGGGATGGCGGCTCAGAGGTTGTATTGGACACTTAACTTCAATTCAACCATTATACAAAGATATTATTGAAAATTCTCTTTCAGCAGCTTTTTCGGACCCAAGATTTCCAGGAATCACCCCAAGTGAATTCAAAAATACAAAAATTGAGGTTTCAATTTTAACGGATCCATTTGATTTTGAGTACAAAACTTCAAAAGAACTTCTAAATTCATTAGTGGTAGGCAAAGATGGATTAATAATAAAAAAAGGTTATCACTCTGCAACGTTTCTTCCAAGTGTTTGGGATGAAATAAAATCAAAAGAAGAGTTTCTCTCACACTTATGCCAAAAAGCAGGCCTATTACCAAACGAATGGACAAAACAAGGATTGAAAGTACAAAAATATTACACAATTAAAGCAAAAGAATAAAATATTTTAAAAGATTAGTTAAAATAGTACAAAGCAATAAGTTTTGAAGTATGCCTCCAACAGACCACCTATTCTACAGAGTTAATCTTTGGTCAGTTCTATTTTCTGTACTATTACCAATGCTCGCACCATTATTTTGCTGGCTCTTTATGTTTTCAAATAACATGATCCCATTTTCAGTATTTATTTTTCTTGTAATAGTTTTCGCAATTTTTCTTTTAATTCGAATTGCTACAAATTACCCCGCTTGGCATAAAGTAGATTCATTTATTTATCTTATTGCAAAACAACCCATAGTGAGTGTAAATAGTTGTACTGTCGGGAATAATGCGCAAGTTGTAGGAGTAATTGAAGCAAAAGAAAATTGCTCATTAAAAGTAAATGACATTTTTTGTGTATTTCACCACTACATGGATTATGCGGGAGCAATTAATGTAATTAATACTGCCAGAACCATTCCTTTTTATGTTAGAGATGATACGGGGAGAATTAGAATAGAGATTAAAACCCAAAAATATGAACGTTTAGACAGTAATGGAACTGTAATAGGAATTGATGAATTACCTGATTACACTAATTCAGACATTGACGCATTCAGGTATGCTTCTTCTAACGAAGAAGACCAAAACTCAAATAATTATTTCTTACCTGAAGGGATAACTGTTTTAGTCAATGGATTTGTTTATGAAAAAGAAGGAGAACGAGTTATTTCTGCTCACGAACAATATCCTTTTGTAATAACAACAAAAAACAAGGGAGAATACTTGCAAGATTATTATTATGGAGAAGATTTTTTCCTAACTTCAAATTACTTGATTTTAATTAGCGTACTCGCCCTTTGTTTTGCGGGAGCAATACTTCTAAGCACTTATTTATACTTGATTTTAATCATCGCTCCAATTTTGGTTTTAATTGTTTTAGGAAGAATGGTTTATTCAGCATACAATAGAATGGTTGAAATTCAAACCAGATGCACTAATGCAAAAATGCAAATCGATATTGAATCAAAAAAACGAATGGAACTAATTCCAGAACTTGAAAAAATTGCAAAAGTTCATGCAAAATATGAAAAAGGAATTAACATGGTAATTGCACAAACACGAGCGCTAAAACTTAGCAACAAAAATAACACCGATACTCTGCTTGCCTTAGTTGAAAAATATCCACAAATTAAATCAAATTCCTCATTCAAATACTTATTTTCAAGTCTTGTCCAAATAGAAGACAATATTGCTTATTTTCGCGCATTTTACAATAAAACCGCCACAAAGTTTAACACATTAATTTCATTAGCCCCGATTAACTTACTTGCAAACTCGGCAGGATTCAAAAAGAAAGAATTAATTTAATTAAAAAGTATTAAATCAAAGTAAGAATTAAATCAATCTAATTTTTCTTTTCTCTTTCTCCAAATAATATTGTTCCAAGTCTCACAATTGTCGCACCGTGTTTTGCTGCAATTTTATAGTCACTACTCATTCCCATTGAGAGTTCACTCACTCCAATAATTTGTTTAAGTTTTTGCATTTGAATAAATGCGCTCTCCTCTTCCCCAATTTTTGGAACACACATTAATCCAATTAGTTTCAAATTTGGTAATTCCCTAATTTTCTGAGCAAGAATAATAGCTTTATCCACACTAATACCAAATTTTTGTTCTTCAAAATTTACTTCAATCATCACTTTCATGATTTTGTTTTGTTCTTGTGCAGCCTGATTTACTTTAGAGGCAATTTTGATAGAATCAATTGTTTCTATGCAATCAAACAGTTCTACTGCCTTTTTTGCTTTATTACTTTGAAGGTGCCCAATCAAGTGAAGCTCACCCCCAGACAAATGGAGCTTAGATAAAAGAGGAACATGCTTTTCCTGCGCTTCTAAAACGTAATTCTCGCCAAAAACCTTAATCCCTGCCCCTAATGCCTCTAAAACCTCTTCTTTTCCCTTTGTTTTTGTAGCAGCAAGGATTTTTACCCCAAAACCAGCCAATTCTGAGTTAATTTTTGAGTAATTTGAAGAGTTAAACATGGCCCTAATCCCCTACTTCTAGTATTATTTGGAAGTAAACGTTTTTTAGTCCTACTTCCCCCTTTAGTTTTGCCAAATATCAATTTGGCGGAGAGTAAGTCAAGTTATTTAAATAGTTGTTTTAAGTAAATAGAATATTGAACTTTGGTGATTTAAATGGGCAACACATATACAATTATTTTAGATGATGGAGAAGATATCTTCACTAGCCTTGAGACTTTTACTAAGGAAAACAATATTATTTACGCATCTTTTGTTTCAGTAAAAGGTGCAATTAAGGACTTTGACATTATTTCTCACGGTCAAAAAGGAACTGTAGAAAAAGTTAATTACAAAAGAGAATTCGAAGTTAATGCTTTAAGCGGTAAAATTGAACTTAAAGGAAAAGAAGTTAGAGTTAAAATGAATGCTTTAATTTCCAGTTCAGGTTTTACTCCAATTTCTGGAGAAATCTTAGGCGGAAAAGCAGCAGGTTCTCTTCAAATCACAATTAAATCAGTTGACATGAAGAAAATGATTGAAGCATAAAACCTTCAATATCAAATGACTAACTTTGTCATTTGATAGTTATCAAAAGACAACTAAGTCTTTTGATTCAATCAAATCTATTATTTTATATTATTTCAATAACCGTACATAAAGAACGGGTTTTTTAAAGAAAAAGAGAGTATTACTTCTATGAAACAAGTAATAATTCTAATTTCACTACTTTTCATATTTTCCCTCCTTAATGGATGTGACGAAAAACAAACCCCTTCAAGTTATTTTGAAATCGTAACTGACGACACTTCATTTCATGAAATAATCATAGTCTCGAGCGGAGAAGTATTTGAAAAAATAGGGAAAAGTAATCTTGATTTAGATAATCAAGTAAATACTTCAGTAATTCAAAAAGAAATTGCAGTATACCTCTTCAACAAATCAAAAGAACTTGCAAAAAAAGGAATTGATTGTGAATATGGGGCTAAAGAAATAATTGTTTTTGAAAATAACACTATTATTAGAAAATGCTTTGATTCAAACGAATTTGATTTATTTTTTAATGAAGTAAAAAATAGTATTGCAAACCAACCCACTGAAAATAACTTTTTCTTACACTTAATTACTTACAATAATGGTAATGCAACGGATGTACACATTCATCAAAATGGTTTAATGATCTCAACTTTTTATACATTAAATAAACTAACAAGTGCCCAAATGAGTATTCTACCAATAGAAAAAGTAAATCAATTAAAACAAGCAATAACCGCTGAGGTCCTTAGCAAAGAAACAACTTGTTCCCCAACTGAATCAAATTACAATTATATTGAAATTCAAAAAGATGACAAGTACACTTATTATTACAATTGTCAAAAAAATAGTAATGCTAAAACAACTTTTTTTACTTATGCTAAAGGAGTAATTGGTGGATAAAATGAAAAAACTAATCACATTATTAAGTCTGCTTCTGCTTCTTACTTTTTGCAGCGCAATTGCAGTAATTGCCCCTGTAGTTTACGTTGCAACCCTATCAATAACTGCCTTTTTAGCAAATACAATAATTACAATTGCAATATTTATTGCCGCAAAAAGTTTTTCTAGTAAAAATGAACTTGGAAAAGGGTTAACACAGAAAGTTAGTTTTTTTTTAGAGATAATTGGAAAAACCTCCCTTTTAATAGTTTCAACTACTCTCGCAATATTAATAGTAAATCCAATTCTAATTAGCGAAGCAATTTTTACAGGAATTGTTGCCGCAGTTATTTGTGCAATAATTCTTTTTTTCTACAATTATAAAAAATTCTCTATCAAGAACACAGAAATAAAGAAGAAAATAATTAAAACAACTGCGATCTTTTGTATCTTTGTATTTATTTCTTCAACATTAGTAGGATATTACTCAATTGAAACTAAAGTAATTTTACTTGACGGGCAAGGAGTAAATCAACAAAAAGTAACTCAAACAAACGCCCCTCTCGCAGATATTGCAAATGGGTTTATAGCAAATCAAAGTCAAAGTGCTTCAGCACCAATCCAAGGAATGCAAAAAGAGAGTGAAAACGCCCCACAACTATTAGTTTTCACCCCAATAAACCTTAACGAATGCATAATTAGTTCAAATGAAAAAACTATTTCAATTAAACCCCAAAATAATTGTTTTTCAGAGGTAAATGGATTCCAAGAGAGAGTAATTTGCCCAATTGTGCTTAACGAAAGTGAATTTACAAGCGGATCTAAACTAAATTCAAGCGGATCTTGTAGTGAAACTTATACTATCCAATAAAGTGATGCTATGTCAAATGAAGAAACAATTCAACAAAACTTACCGTTACTGGATTCTTTCTTTGAAAAAAACAAATTCAAAAATAATGAATGTATTGTGCTTGAAAAAAATGAAAATTCATTTCTAGTACAACACTCAAAAGAAGCAACAAAAGAATTTTTTAACAAAATATTTTCAAGTACGGGTCCCTTTTGGCAAACATATTCTGAAATGGGTTTAAGCGAAACACCTAACGAAAAAGAATATACCTTGTTTATCAATGAAGAAATTTATTTTTGCAAAAATATTGAAACTGAGTATATTTACTCTATTGGACCTAAAGAAAAATACTCTTTCAAAAACAATAAACTCATTAAAACAAAACCCCTTT
>CAZOCW010000045.1:5794-7243 GCA_964578405.1 uncultured archaeon
GAATTCTTTTTTTAAAAGGATTCATCCCGCTTTTCGCTTTGGAAAAATTTTTACGATTATCTTTTTTCTATTCCTCCCCGATCAGGCGAGAGGCTAGGTGGGGTTCCCCAAAAACTCATTAAAACAAAACCCCTTTCAATCGATTATCTCCTAAGAACAATAAGCGCGCCACTTGACCTTATTTCTCAAACAAACCAAACCATTCTCAATGCATTTAAAATAAATGAACTTCTCCCAGAAATAAAAGTACACCTATCAGAATCAAATACGTATTGGGAAATGAATAAAAATAAACAAGACCTTAACGCTCATGATGCAGAATATGCTTTAGAAAAAGCAGTAAAATGCATGAAATATTCATTTCTTGCCTCAATAGCTTATTCATTGGGTTTAAAACCAAGCGAACAAATTAAGGATTTAGTTGAAGAAACAAAACAAATTCACTCGTCAATAAGTAAATTTCAAAAAGGAGAACCACTTACAACAAACTATGACTATTTTGGGGAAAATATTTATGACATTTCTAAAGAAAGATTTTATGATAAGTTAAACCAAAAACCTGAAACTGAACTGCCCCAACTACCCGCTAATGAATGGATGATTATTAGAGAAACTCTAAAAATTGTTTGCGCAAGATACTTAGCCGTCCAAAGAAAAGCATATCAAACTGTCGGAAAATCATCCACGCTTGGAGAAAACGTATTTTATTTATCCACAAAAGAGCTGATTAAATTAAACAAAACCCCTGTTAATGAAATAGCCCAAATTATTGCTCAAAGAAAATATGCTTTTGAAAAAAATGTGACTAGTTCCCTTCCAAACAAAATAATTTACGATTCACAAAAATGGTTTTTTGAAGAAGAAATCCAAAATACAATTAACGAAGAAATAACCGGAGTAAGTGTAGGGTCAAAAACTACTGTTAAAGGAATTGCTTCAATTGTTAGAAATGATCTTGATCTACAAAAGGATTTTTCAGGAAAACTAATTGTAACAAGCTATTTTTCACCAAATCTTGTTGTTACTTACAAGAGTGCTCTTGGAGTAATTAGTTCTGTTGGGGGGGCATTATCCCACCCAGCAATTGTCGCAAGAGAAAAAAACCTTCCATGCATTGTACAAGCAAATATTAATGGAATTAAAGAAGGAGATGAAGTAGAACTAAATGGCGAAAAGGGAAGTGCAAAAATAGTAAAACAAAATTAAAGATAAATACAGTTAAAATAAATGTGAAAAACTATTTCTTTTCACATTTTGGACACTTAATTATCTCACATTTACCGCCAACGTCATCATGCGCAACTTTGCTCCCACATTTAACGCAAACATTTTGTCCTTTAACTAATGAATCAAGTGTTGGTTTTTTCTTTTCATCCATACAAAAAATTAAGGACTTAGAGTTTTAATACTTAACTGAAATAATGCCAAAAAATAACTGATTAACAAATC
>CAZOCW010000046.1:0-7133 GCA_964578405.1 uncultured archaeon
GTTATACAACAAAATACGGTTTGAGTAAGACGCAAGTTTTTTCTAATGTTGTTGTGAACTGCGAGGCGATTAGTGTTAATCCTTCAATGCTTGCTGGTAATACTGGTGTTGTGACTCCTCCGGTTGTTGTTGTGAGTGATACTACTCCTCCAACAATTTTGTTGAGTTCTCCTAGTGCGAATGCAATAATTAATTATGCTGATCATAATGTTGTTTTTACTTTTTCTGCTGATGAGAATGTTTTGGATTGTAATTTGTATATTGGTTCGCAGTTAGTTGATAGGAATAGTTCTTTGGTTATTGCTAACATTCCGATTTCTCTTGATGCTAATTTGGCTGCGTTTGGTGCGGGTGATCGTTATTGGGATGTGAATTGTTTAGATGCTAATAATAACAAGGGTACTGCGGTTGACAGGAACATAAATTACACCGCTCCGTATGTTTCGCAGTTCAGAAACATTTACTTTTCAACTGGTGGCGATTTTAATTTTGGAAATTATTTTTTAAATTCTGCTGTAATTAATCCTCCAATAAAACCAATGGGAGAACTGGATTGGAATGTTTTAAAACAAGCTAATGAATTTACTTCGCGCAGTAATCTTTGGGATTCAAATTTGATGGGGGTTTGGCATTTTAACAATGAGTTAACTGACGCAAGTGGTAAAGGAAATAATGGGACTGGAACAAATGTAACTTATACAACAGGGGTTGTTAATACACAATCTGGAAGTTTTAATGGGAGTACTTCTTCTGTAGATTTAGGGCAACCAACTGGAAGTTTGAATATTACTGGAAATAAATTAACTGTTTCTGTTTGGGCATATTATAATGGAGTAGACAATCAAGGTTGGATGATTGGAAAAATGGGGCCTTCTGCTGGATCATGGGGTTTCTTTTTAAGATCCGGAAATAGAATTGGGATGGGAATGAATAATGGTTCTGGTTGGAGTGATGTTGGGTATGTTACTACTTCATTTACTACTACAAATCAATGGCACAATTACGTGGTGGTTTATAATGGAAGTAATGTCACTTATTATGCTGATGGACAGCAAGTTGGTTCACCAATTGCAAGAACTGGAAATATTGTTTCAACTGCAAATAGTGCAAAACTTGGTTGGGAAGATGGATGGAATTCACAAAGATTTGGCGGGTACTTAGATGATCTTGTTGTTTGGGACAGAAATCTTTCAGCCGCTGAAGTACAACAACTTTATTCAGTATATGCTGGGACTTGGCAAGATGCTAATTTAGTTGCTTACTTTAAATTTAATTCTAAAAGCGGAACAACAATTTATGACTCAGCAAAAGGAAATAATGGAACTTTAACAAACGGGGCGGACACAACTGCACAAGGTTTGTGGGATACAAATGCGGGGTACTTTGATGGAGTAAATGATTATGTGCAAGTTCCTTCAAGTTCAGTATATGATGCACAAAACGGTTGGACAGTTTCAGCATGGGTTAAAAGAACTGGATCTGCAGGAAATAATAGTGATGGATCTAATTGGAAAATTATTGTAAGAAAAGGAGTTTATAACACGTTTAACATTAATGCGAATAATATTGATTGGCGAATACAAGTGGATACATATACTACCACTTGGCGTAATTCTGGGCTGAGTAGAACTAAATTAGGTTTAAACGAATGGCACTATGTTACTGGGGTATATGAAACTGCAAATTCAGGGACCATAAAAATGTATGTTGATGGGAATTTGGAAAATAGTGCTACAGGGATTGGTACTCCGACAACAAATACTGAGGCACTTTGGATTGGGGGCGGGGCAAACATCTCTTTTGTTTCTACTTATTGGCCGGTAATAATTGAGGACTTAAAAATTTACAATCGTTCTTTAACTGCAACAGAAATTGAACTTGATTATAATAGGGGGTTAAGAGATTCGAATTATGTTTCAAGAATTATCGATAGTAATTTAGGTACAATAAATCCTGCAGGAACGGATTTTAATTATTTAATTTTAAATACAAATAATGGTGTGGATAAAAATGGACATATATATGGAAATCAAATTGAACCAACTGTTGAAAAAGATTTGAATATTGGATTAGTTGGTTTGTGGCATTTGAATGGAGATACAAATGATTCTAGTGGCAAAGGAAATAATGGTACTTGGAGTTCTTCCTCAAGTTATGTAACTGGGTTATGGGGTACGCAAGCGGCAGCTTTTGATGGAACAAACTATATTAGTATTCCTGGAGGAGATTCATCTGGGCTCAAATTTAATTCGAGCAATTCAGTTACTCTTAGTATATGGTTTAATCGTTCAACCTTGACAGGGCATGCAAGTATTGCAAAAGGAAGAACAAATAATGAAAGCACTGGAAATTATATTTTTAGATTAACTTCTGGGGGAGGACTTGAACTTTATTTTTGGAGCGGGGGATGGAATGAATGTCTTACTCCATTGGGGATTTATGGAGCAAATTCTTGGCATCATGCAGTTTTAACATATACTTTTGCTAGTGCAACTACTGCTAAATTTTATTTAGATGGCCAGCCGATAAATTGTGTTTGGTCTACTGGTAGTGGGAATAATGCGCCAACTGTGGATAATCAAGACTTTTGGATTGGTCGAATTAATCCTGCTGGGGAAGGAATGATTGGGAGTTTAGAAGATGTTGCGATTTGGAATCGTGCTCTTGATGCTAATTCAATTAAAGAGCTTTTCAATAAGGGTGCTTCTCGAATTGGTGCTAAGTATCGTGGGTGTGTTGATTCTACTTGTTCAGCTAATCCTTCTTGGTCTTCTTTGACTTATCCTGATTCGAATAGTAGAATTAGTTTGGATCAAATTGATGGGAATAGATATTTGCAGTATGCGTTGTATCCGACTTTGTATACTTTCCCTGATGGAAATGTTTTCCCTCAAGCGTTTGCAACAATTAGAGATGTTAACGTACTTTACACAAACTGATTAGTTTTAATTTACTTACAAATAAATAATATGTAATTAAAAAATAGATTTGATAATTATGTCTCACTTTAGAACAACTGTTAAAGGAAAAGTTTCTAGCGTAAGCATGAGTGCTAATGGAAGGGCAATTAAAGGAAAAAAAACTATTAGAAAATTTTGGACAAGGGAAATTGGGCACACTAAAAGAACTGGGTTAAAACAAGTAGTTGCTTTCTCAGAAAATCCTCATGGAATGATTAAAGGAAAAATTGCTGTTTGGGATAAAAACAAGCAAGTTTCTTCAGTAAATTTTACTGAAATGGGCGGAACAAAATTTAAGCACATTGTTGTTGAAGGAGTAAAAACAAATGAAATTTATCAAAAAGAAGGAATTGCAACTCAAGTTTTATCTGAAATAATTTCAATTGCAAAAAGAAAACCTTTAATAAAATCAATAGTTCTTACTGTTCGAATGGATAATCCAAAAGCAATAACTGTTTATAGAAAACTTGGTTTCACTGAATACTCTTTCTTTAAAGAAGTGCAAGGTGGGGAACGAGTAGATTGCATGGCAATGCGCCTTGATTTGGCTAAATAGAATGCTTTTTATTCAAGAAATGAGTAAAGAATCTAGTGAGAAAATGATTACTAACGATCGAATAGAAGCATTATTGGAAAAATATGTTCTAAACAAAGCAATAGTTTCTTTTGGAACAGGGCCAACTAATGAAGCTTTCTTAAAAAAACTCGCACTTTATACTCTTCAAAATGGATTACGAATAAGTGTTGTTCCAACCTCTCACTCAATGGGAATGCTTTGTTCTCAACTAAGAATTCCAACAGTTTCTCTTGATGAAGTGGAAGTTGATTTAGCTTTTGATTTTGTTGACCAAGTGGATGGAGATTTTAATTATATTTCAAACGAAACAACTTCATTAATTAGGGATAAAATGATTGCTCAAGATGCAGCAGAAATGATTGTTATTGCTCAGGAAAAAGATTTTGTTCAAAAATTATCTGGTAGTATGTGTCTTGAGACAAGTGCATTTGCAATAAATAAAACAATTGCTCAACTCATGAATATGGGGGATCCAGTTTTAAGAAAATTAAATGAAAAACCAGTAATGAGTGAAACTGGACACTATTTTGTTGATTTAAAGTTTGATGATATTTACGAAATAGAAGATTTGGATTACCAAGCGAAAAAAATTCCAGGGGTTTTGGAAACTTCTCTATTTATTGGATACGCTGATAGAGTAATTCTTCACGGAGATAACTTAATTGTTAAAAGCAGAATGAATGTAGCAGAGGCTTAATTCTGATTTTTTGAGTGGGAAAGCAAGTATTAAAATCTTTCGAGGGGCGAATTATTTATAGTCGTGTTTAACCGGTAAATGCGAAGCACACTGCCTAAGGCAGTATCGCCCGCGAGCCGGCGTGACGGCTCTGCCACTGTAGATCAGCAGTTAGATCGCATGACTCATAATCATGAGGTCGGCGGTGCGAATCCGCCCAGTGGCACTTATTTTTCTAATTTTCTTCTACACCCACTTTTATAATTATTTGTTTATCTCTTTTTCTTATTATTATGGCTGAAAGTATTTACGAAAAAATTCGAGTTGCTGCTGCAAAAGCAATGGATGCAGGGGCACACTTAAACGCAGCTACTGCTGCTGAAAATATTGGAAAATCTTTAGGTTTAAGTGATGCTTTAGTTCAATACGCGCACGTAGAACTACGAAATCTTGCATTTGAAGCTGATTTTAAGAAAATACCATTTGATGAAAGAATGATCTTTTTACCACATTGTTCCAGAAATACTGCTGTTTGTAAAGCAACTAGTGATGATGAAGGACTCCACTGTAAAGAGTGCGGAGCATGCGATGTTGATAAAGCAATGAAACTAGCAAGAAAACTTGGTTACAAACACATATTCATGGTTCCTGGGGGAAGCATGGTAAAAAAAGTTCTTGAAAAATACAAACCAAAAGCAGCTATGGGTGTATCTTGTTTTCATGAAGCAGTAATGGCTTTTGAATTAACAAAACAAATTAATGTGATTCCCCAAGTAGTTCTTTTGTTAAAAGACGGGTGCAAAGACACTAAAGTTAATTTACACTTACTTGAAGAAAAACTCTCATTAATTGATGAAAATGTTTTAACAAAAGACGGAAAACTAAAAGCAAATTTGTAAAGTTATATATCTTCTAATAATTCAACAAACCGTTTAATTTCATTAAAATCTTTAGCAACATAAATTGGGTTAAATTTTCTTAAATTATTTTCAGTACTGATTCCGCCAAGTTTTGCAACAAACTTAACTCCTAAACGTTGACACATTAACCCATCTTGGATAGAATCTCCAATAAAAATTACTTCTTCTTTTTTTAATTTCATTCTGTTAATTGCTTTTAGTAGCGGTTCAATATCTGGTTTTTTGTGAGCAACATCATCACTAGTGATAACACAATTTAAATAAGATCTTGTTTTTTTATCAAATACTTCGTTAACAAAAATATTTCTTGATCCAGTAATAACTGCTAATGGATAATCTTTACTCATATCGTGAATGAATTGTTTTGAATCCTTAAACCACAAATTTTTTGCTTTGTGTTTCTTTATTGAGTTTAAAAAAAATCTTCTTCTATAATCAATGAATTCAAAAATATTAAAGATTTTTTTTGTTGAATCCATTAAATAATAAGCAATATCCCGAGAGTGAAGCATTGAAAGCTCTCTTAGTTTTTGATGAGATACCTTAAACCCAAATTCTTCAATAGCGGCCTTATCACTTGACATAATCAAAGGAACAGAGTCAATTAGAGTGCCATCTAAATCTAGTAAAATTGCTTTAATTTTCATGATGAAAAACTAACGGTATTAACCAATATAAACTTAACCAAATCAAAGATTTTCTATTGACACTTTAGTGTAAACGCGAAGCGTTTACAAGTGCGAAGCTTGTGGAGCATACTGCGACACACTCGCCCGCGAGCCGGCGTGACGGCTCAGCCCTGATAGTGCAGCGGTCAAGCACAGTGCCTTCTCAAGGCATTAACCCGGGTCCGAATCCCGGTCAGGGTACTAATTTTTCTTTAAAAATTTGTTAACAAAATTAGTTCTGTTGCAAGTATCCAGTGAATAATAAATGCGGGTAAAAAGCTTTTTGATTTGAGTGCGATTTGGCCTAAAACTAGAGCTGCAAAGAATGAAAAAAATACTTCTGCATTTGGTTTGCCTAAATGAAATATTGCAAAAGGAATTGCATGGATTGGGAGCGCTAAATTCCCTAGTTTTTTGTGCAATCCAAAAAGAATTAATCCTCTAAAGAAAAACTCCCAGGAAAATAATCCAATTGCTAACTTTAATTCAAATATTAAAAAGTCAATAAAGCTTGGAAAGACATTTGCTGAATAATAGTTAAACACTCCCGGAACATATTGGACCAAAAATATTAGTGGCGTAAAGAATATTGAAAAAATTATTGAATAAATAATAACTTTCTTTTTGTCTCCAAGAGAAAAGCCAAAGTCAATTGGATTTTCCCTAAAAATAAAAACAATTATTATTAATGGGATTATACACAAGAAAAGAATTGAAGATTGTGCAGAATCTGATTGAATAATGCATTTGTTACAATCCAAATTAAAAATAAGTAAAAAAGGTATTAAAAAAGAGAACACTAAAAGTAAAATTAATTTGGAGTCTATTTTCTTTAGATTGAGGGGGTGGTTTAACTTTTGAAAATTCATTTTATCACGAATACTTACAAGAAGGGTTTTGAAGTATATAAATTAACTTTTTTTATACTAGTTTAACAAATGATTTATTTTAAATAAAAAAATGAAATCATTATTTGACTCAAAAGATATAAAATAAATTGGCATTTCAGTATAATTTTTTTTATTTATTAAAATTAATTCAATCCCTGAAAATAAAACCAAAAATGGAATTAATTCAATTTTTCAACAATCTTTGTTGGACGTTTATAAATACTAATTTGATTATTAATTTTTCTTTTTGCACTTGGGTGTATTTATGGGAAAGAAATATTTTATTGGTTGCAGTTATATTTAAATATAATATTTACCTTGCATATTAATGAATTTTTTTGATTTTAAAGCTCGGGCCCCTAGTTCCCCTTCTGGGGACAGGCGAGGGCAGGGTACTGTTGAGTATTTGGTTATTGTTTCTGTTGTTGTTGTTTTGAGTTTG
>CAZOCW010000047.1:0-6828 GCA_964578405.1 uncultured archaeon
CAGGGGCGTAAAGAATTGCTTTTGCAGAAGGAGTTGCAGCAAGTAATTGGGCAAGCAGAGAAATATTTTCCCCTTCAACTGTAATAATTTCAAGTTTCTTCCAGTGATCTGGAATTTTTGATAAAACTTCTTGATCTTTTGTTTCAACTACTACTTTAGCATTAGCACAAAACAAAGCTAATTTTGCTGCAATACTTGCATCATACACCATGCTTACTGAATCATTAAAATCAAGTTCTTTTAGTTTCTCAGCTTGAGTTTCAAGTAAGAAACTCATTTTCTTTAAGTGCTTTCTTTCAGCTCTAATCTTTGAACGAAGTTCATCAATATCTTTAATTGTAAAAGAAGCATTCTCTTTTGCATTGTTAAGTAAATCTTTATCTTGCGCTCCTCTTTGAGAAAGAACAACAAGTAAACGAACAATTTCTTCTAAGTTTCCCAAAGGTTTTTTTATTTCTTCATTTAATCTAATTACAAGTTTGTCCTTCATTTCCATGCTCATTGAAGCAAGACCTTTATCTGTAATGAATATTCGAGTACCTTCACGTTTAATCAGTCCAAAGGAAGTCATATCTTTTAGAGAACGCATTAGCGCAGATTTTGCAGAAGTTGGACTTTTGTACCGTGGAGTAATTTTAGCAAGTAATTCCTTAAAATCAATTCCTTGATTATGCTTAACCAAAAGAAGTAATGAATTGTTAAAAGTCATACACTAAAGAGAACTTAAGATGTTAAAAAAACTTGCTTAGTGAATAGAAAAATCAAATTAAGCAAATATTTGACCAATCTTTGTTTTTGCTTCTTTAATTTGATCATCAGTGAGTTTGAGACCATTTGAAGTAACAAGTGAAGCACTATCAATTGAGTAAATTCTTTCTTTCAATGTCTTTTGCTTTTGCATTCCGCTTGGAAGCGCAGGAACTAAACCAATTGCTTCATTTACATCTACAGGGAACTTTCCAGGATCGGCAGTTTCATAAATTACTGCAAGTGAAGTACCATTTTTTGCACGATATTCTTCAAGAGATTTCCAACCCACTGCTCCATGTGGATCAAGAACTATTTTTGTAGAATCATAAACTCTTTTCATTGTAGAAAAGTGTTCTTCATTAGTTACACTTATTGAAAAAATCTCTTTTCGCATTTCTTCTATGGCTGGCATTTTATCAATTACTCCTTCCTTAATTACTTTTTTTGTTGCAACATCACGTTCATCAAACATGTGACCGCCATAAAAGTCAATCAATCGTGCCAAGTTACTTGGATGAGAAACTATCATTGCAGAAGAGGGAGATTTTTTTGATTCAGAAACAACATATTTCCCAGAAGACAAAAAGTCAGGGAATTCAGTATTCTCATTTACTCCACAAATTATTTTTGAAATTGGTAAACCCATTTGTTTAGCAAGAACTGTCCCCATCATGTCCCCAAAGTTCCCACTTGGGATGCTTGCAATTAATGGTTCAAAATGTTTAGCAGACCGAGAATATGCAAAGAAAGGATAAACGGATTGAGGGAGTAATCTTCCAACACTAATTGAATTAGCTGAAGTTAATCTTTCTTTATCCCCAAATACTTTTAGCGCAAATTCTTTATCGTTAAGTAAACTCTTCGCCAACGCTTGGCAAACATCAAAGTCCCCGTTAACTTCAAATGCATAAACATTTTTTCCTAAGGTAGTCATTTGTCTTCTTTGACCTTCACTAATTGAACCTTTAGGATAAAATACAATATTGTCAACATTATCAAGTCCAAGTAATGCATCAGCAACTGCTCCCCCCGTATCCCCACTTGTTGCAACAACAACGCTTCGTTTTAATCCTCTTTTTCCTAAAAAATAATTTAAAGTTCGTCCAAAAAATCTTGCAGCGTAATCTTTGAAGGAATAAGTTGGGCCATTTGTAAGCCACATAATGTAAGTGGAATCATTTACTTTCTCCACTTTTGTTGGAATTTTATCATCAGAATAAGCATCATTCAAAAGAGTGCGCAATTCATCAGAACCAATTTCTGGAACTAAATAAGGACTTAGTACTTCAAAAGCAATTTCTGCATAACTCATTTTTTGCATTGCAAGAATTTTTTCTTTGGAAAGTTTTGGAACTTCATTCCTTGCAACCATGTACAAACCATAATCCGGAGCTAGCCCGCAAAGTAAAGCGTATTCAAAACTAACTTTGTGATCCTTGTTATTTGTACTATAGTAAGTTACACTCATGAATAAAACAAGAAAAGAAAAGAACTTAAATTAGTTGGAAAGCCACAAACAAAAATTATTTTTTTCTAATATTAAGTGTACGAAAAGCGGATTTTCTTGAACTTAATTTTTTAGCACTCCTTTGTGCAATTCTATCTATCATTCGATTATACGCAGGAGTAGGAAGCAAAGGACTAAAAGTTAGAGCTTTTCTTTTTGCATATCGGTTAACACCTTTCATTAATTCTGCCCCAACATCCACTCCTTGCAAAAAAAGCTGCTTAGAGTTAAAGACAGTGACAACTTCACCCAATAGTCTTCCCTTACCCTCTTTTGACCAAAATTCACGACACCAAAATACTCCATAACATTTATCCGCATGCATTGCACAAAAAATTTTTCTACTTGGCTCGACAACTTCTCTAAAGTCATGATTTGCCCCAGCCAAATTTCCATCCCAAATCCCTCTTGACCACCGATTAAAAACGGAGGCCTTCTGAGAATCATTTAAACTAGTATACAACTTTACTTCCATTACCTTTGGCATAGACATTAATTAGCCAAATGAAGTATAAATGTCTTACGAGAAGACAAAAATTTAAAAAAACTAAAAAAAGGAAAGAAAAAGTATCCCAACAACTATTGTTGAGTTACTTTCTTCATTCTTTTACCTAAAGAGTAAGTTGATTTCTTTTTACATTCAGCACATTCTGCAACGAAAACAGGTTTCTTGTTCTGTTTCTTAACAAAAACAACAAATTTGTATTTCCCCATATATCCGTGGGCAGTGTTTCTTTCGTGTCTTCTATTACCTGCAGCCATAGTTCTCTTTGGAGCAGCTTTAAATTCTTTTAATTTGTGCTTTGTGTGCTTTTTACACTTTGCGCAAAATATTTTCTTTTCTTTTGGAAACTTCATAAACTCACCAAGTTACTAATAAACAAAAAGTGAAAGAGAAGGTTTTAAAAGGTTAGTAAGAGGGCAAAAATCAAATCGGCGATTTGGCCCAAAAGAATAAAGAGTTTAAGGAATTAGAATTATGCCCGAGAGAAAAGGATTTTAAAGTCCTTTTACTTAATATTAACAGGTTTTTTGGTGGTTGGAATGAAACAAAAACAAGTAAAAAAAGGAATTATTTCATTTTTAGTTGAAGCCTTTACAGTTAATTTAATTACTTTAGCAGAAGTTTTATTCAAACCCTATTATTTGCTCCCTGTTATTGGAGTAATAATAATTTCAGCAGTTCTAATGGCACTTGCTGGAGGAATTTTAGAAAGACCAGTAACTGATCTTGTTTTATACTTTGATCAAATACCACAAGATAACATACTTGGAATGATTTTATTCAATTATCCAATTGAATTTTTCTCAATGATTATTATATCACTATTCATGTCAATTGTAAGTTTAATTGGAATGGTTAGTGTAAGTAGAATGGCAAAGGGAGACAAATTTATTGACTCAATTAATCAAACTCTTTTAGATTGGAAACAAATTATTGGAGTAATAGTAATTGTTTGGGTTATTGCAGCACTATTCTTTATTGCAGGAAACTTAATCAATATGCTTGGAGCAATAAATGAAATTATAATGCTCCTTCTGTTTATTGCTCTTTCAATAATAGCAGTTTCAGTATTAATCAAAGCTATTTTCATTATCCCTGCTTTAACTGAAGAAAAGGAAACTAAAAAAGCAATTGCACTTGGATTTGATTTTACAAATAGAATTGGGGTTGTTAGATTCCTTTCATTGTTAGTATTTTTATTAATTGCAATCTTTGTTGCTTCATTTGGTTGGGCATTAATTTACCAATTAGGAATTATTCTTGGCGGAATTTTTGAAATTCCTTCAATGATTATTGGAGAGGCTTTTGGAACAGCGTTCTTTGTCTCAGCAGTTACTAATTACTTTTACAAAAAGTGAATCTGATGACAAGGCTAATCAAGCTTACGCTAAAAAATTTCAAGTCCTTTAAGAAGGCAGAAATTCCAATAAGTAAAGGATTTACTGCAATTGTAGGATCTAATGGATCAGGTAAAAGTAACATTCTTGATGGATTACTTTTTGTTCTTGGAATAACTTCCCTTAAAACATTAAGAGCAGGAAAATTAACTGATCTTGTAAATAATGATGCTAGAGAAAGTTATGCTAAAGTTGATTTACTAATTAAAGATAATGAAAAGCAATATGAAGTTAGTAGAATGATTGATAAGCAAGGAAAAAGTGTTTATAGGTTAGATGGAAAGAGAACCACTCTTAATGAAATTAGTTCACTTTTAACTGATCTTGGAATTGATGTTACTGGACACAATATTGTTACCCAAGGAGATATTACAAAAATTATTGAAATGTCTCCAATAGAAAGAAGAGAAGTAATTGATAATATTGCGGGCCTAAGCGAATTTGATGAAAAGAAAAACGAGGCCATCAAAGAACTTGACAAAGTTGATTCAAAAATTAAAGAAGCAACAATTATTCTTAATGAAAGAAATACTTTCCTTAATGAACTTGAAGCTGAAATGAAAACAGCTAAAGAGTTTAAGGATTTGGAAGAAGAAAGAAAACGAACAAAAGCAACTATTATCTCAAAAGAACTTTATACACTTGAAAAGAAAACTCTTGAAGCAGATAATGAAATTATTGAAATGGAGAAGCAAAAGCAAATTGTTGAAGAAAGAATTGCAAGTATTAGAAAGGAACTTGATAGTGCTAAAACAAAATCTGATGAAATTGGCAAAGAAATGATTAAGTCCTCGGAACAAACTTACTCTACAATTGGAAAAGCATTTGAAGAAACTAAAGCAAAATTAATGATAGAACAAGAAAAAGTGGATCTAAAGAAGGGGCAAGTAAAAAAGAATAATGAAAAAATTGAATTTAATAAAACCATACTTAAACAAGCTGAAAAAGAAAGAAAAGAGCTACTTGAAAAGCAAAAAAAACTTGAACATGAACTTAAAGAAATTGAAGAAAAACTTAAGGAAAGCACAAAGAAAAAAAGTGCTGTGGAAGAGGTAGTAAAAGCAAAGAATGTGGACTTAGGAAAGGAAGAAACAAAACTTGAAGGACTTTCAAAAGAGATTGAAAACGCTAGAAAAGAAAGCTTTGATTTAGAAGTGTTTGCAAGAAATTGGGAAAAGCAAAAAGCCTTCCATGAAAAGCAATTAGTTGAACTTACAAGCGAAGAAAATAGATTACTGGAAGAAATTAAACAAATTGAAAACAAAAAGGCCCAAATTCTTGGACATTCTAATAAAAATCCTCAAAAAGAATTAGAAGAACTTGAAAACGAACTCAACAAATTGTTTGAAGAAAAGAATTTGTTTGGTGCAAAAAAAGCACATGAAGAAAAATCTATTAATGAACTAAAAAAGGCCTTATCTTTGTGCCCAGTATGTGATGCAGACCTTAAGGAAGATAAAAAACTTAAGCTAATCCAACAAAAAGAAGAATTAATTAAAGAATTTGCTAAAAAAGAAGGGCAACATGATGCTTTGCTAGGAGAAATTAAGCATATAATTAGTCAAGAGAAAGAAAAAATCATGCTTATTGCTAGACTTCAAGCTGAAACGGCTCATGAAGAGGGAGTGAAACACAAACTTAATGAAGTAAAGAAGAATATTACACAATCAAAGAATGAACTTGATAGTAAAGCGTTTGATGCACAACTTGCTAAGCGAAACAAACTTGCGGAAAAAATGAAAACTCTTGTAGAAGAAATGAATATTCTAAAAGAAAAAGTTTCACTCTTACGAAAACAAAATGTATTTGAAGAATATTCCCAAATTAATAAAACTCACGAGGAACTTATACATAAGAAAAGTTCTGCAGATAGCGCATTAAATGAATCAAATTCAAAACTTGAATCAATCAAAACAAAAGAAGAAAATGCCTCTGTAGAAAACAACAATTTGCTAATTGAAGTAGAGCTAATCGAAAAAGAAGTTACTGAAAAAGAAGCCTCAATTAAGGAAATCAAAGAAGCAGTTGCAGCTAAAGAAAAAGAACTCATTACTGCGAAGAAAAAGAACGTTTCACTTGGAGAAGAAAAGGAGAAAGTAGACAAGAACAAGGACAAATTTGAAAAGGACATAATTAATGAGTCATTTAAGACTAAAAAGATTGAAACTAGAATTAATGAATGGAACATTGAGAAGAGTAAACTTGGAGTAAGACAAGCAGATCTTACTGAAGAAAATAAAGAGTTTATTGGAATTGAACCTTATTCATCAAAATCTTTAGAAGAATGCAAGGAGAAACTAGTAAGTGTCGAAAGAAGACTTGGCGAAATAGGAAATGTAAATATGAAAGCGGTTGATAACTTTAATGAATTAAAAAAAGAAGTAGAAGATATTCAACAAAAGGCAAATAAATTAAGCGAAGAAAGACTTGCAGTACTAGATATGATTGATAAGATTGAAGTTAAGAGAACTAATGTTTTCATGGAGTGTTTTAATGAAATTAATACAAATTTCAAGAATATTTTCTTCAAATTCTTCCATGGAGAGGGAAACCTTAACCTTTCTGATCCAATTAAACCACTTGAAAGCGGATTAATGGTTGATGCAAAACACAAAGCAGGAAAATTACTAAACATTGATTCAATGAGTGGGGGAGAGAAGACTCTCACA
>CAZOCW010000048.1:0-6697 GCA_964578405.1 uncultured archaeon
GGATTTGGGTATTTTGGTATAGATTTTCGACTAAATTTTTTTCGTATAGTTTTTTCATAATTAAAATATATCACAAGCTAGGATTACTCACACAGGGGATTAAAAATTTAAAATTAGGTTTAATATAGGATTAAGAGTGTTTGTTTACGAGATATATTAATGTCAAGAAATGAGGTGTAGGAATTGTTTAATTTATTTGAAATTTTGAAAGATTTGTTTAGGCCGACAGATGATTCTCTGGTAGGTTTGAGGCGTTTAAATGAGGTTAAAATTGAACCAGAGGTTATAAAGCCTAAAGTCAAAAAAGAGATAAAGATATCAGATTTAATGAAAAAAACAGTTTTGGAAATTAATGCAATCTTTCAAATGAATATTTTGCATAACAAACAATCTCTAACAAAATCCATAACTTGTCCATTTCGGACTACGCGGAGAAAGGGATTTGAACCCCCGCTCCCTTTCGGGAACCTGGTCTCAAGCCAGGCGCATTTGACCGCTCTGCCATCTCCGCATTTTTGACTAGTACTCTCTTCTTTGAAGGGAGTATAATTAGGCAATAATAAAATTGGTTTTGCTTTTGTTTATAAAGCTATTTCTTGGGGAAAAATTATCCTTAAAATGAGTGAACTAAGAACATACTATTCCTTTTCAACTTCTTCAGACTTATTATTTTTCTTCTTTAATCTAGCTATTTCAAGTTCAAGTTCAGTCATTCTTAATTGGTATTGTTGCATTAGTTTTCTATATGTTTGTTCGTCCATTTTCCCTTTCAAGTAGGTTCTTTCAAGTGCAATCATTTTGTCTTTCACTTGTTTCATTTCTTTTACTACTTCATTTTGTTTCATTTTTATAAAAAAGAACGAAAAGAAAATCATTACTGCAATTAACAATAGAATTACAATTACCACTATTATCAATAAATTTGTTGAAGTAAATAAATCAGAAATATTAAATCCAGAATCATTAGACTTTGCAAGGACTTGGGAACTAGCGTTTTTATCTTTTACAAAAGAAAGCCCATTAATAACTGTATTCTCTCTTGTGTCCCCATTAATCACGAGGCCATTTTTTGTTAAAAAATTTATGAATTCATTAGCCGCAACTGTATTACTGGAAGTAGATTCACAAAACATTGAATAACCCATATACAAATCCCCAAAAGGAACTGCCCCTCTAGCATCAATTGTACAACATTGTTTTAGATATTCATCCGGATTACATATATTCACAGCTCGACCATTTTTTGGAGCATTCGCTCCAGTTGGATCCAAGCACCCAATTGCAACTGGGGCAAAAACATCAATAACTACAGGAACCGCATTTATCCCAGAACAATAAACCGCATAACTTTGGTACACTACTTTCATATCCGCTCCGTTCAAATCATTGCACTTATCTGCAAGGAAAACTTTCACATCACAAGGAACGGGTTGAATTGTGTTCGCGTCTAAACTTAATGCAAAAGGTAAAAGTACGAAAAGAGCAAGTAAAGCAAAAATATAATTAAAATTCATACTACAAAGAAAGGATTTTTAGGTATTTATAGCTTTCTTTTGCCCTAAGCAAAAGAATTTTAATGGTAAAGTACTCAATTTGTTTTGGTGAAATACAATGGACTTTAAGGAATACCAAGAAAAATCAAAAAAGACTGATTTGAAAGTTACAATAAATAATAGTAATTTGGCTTATTACGCTTTAGGACTTGCTGATGAGAGTGGAGAAGTTGCAGGAAAAATAAAAAAGCTTTACCGAGATTTTGATGGAAAATTAACTGAAGAATACAAAAAAGAAATTGCAAAAGAACTAGGGGACGTAATGTGGTACTTAACCCAATTAAGCACTAATTTAGGATTAAACATTGAAGATGTTGCTCAAATGAATATTGACAAACTTTATGCTAGACTTGATCAAAATAAATTAAAAGGAAATGGAGACAATAGATAGAAATATTAACTTGAAATTAATACTAGAAAGGAGTTTGTGAGAAAATGAAACAAGCAAAAAGAATCGCGCCAAAGAAAGTTAATCCGATTACTATTAATGGGATAAACTTTATTGTTGAGCATTTTAAAGAGAAGAATCTTCAAGCTTTTGACTCAAAAGGAAAAAAACTTTGGGAAATAAAACTTCCTAAAGTTAAGTATGATAAAGATATGGAAACGGATGTACAAGATGTATTTATTGAGAAATTATATGAAGAAAACAAACAATTAGTTGCAATTGATGAACATAAAGTAAAATATGTAATTGATCCAAAAACTGGAAAAATATTGTCCAAAGGAACTGAAAAAGAAAGAGGACTTGCCAAATTTTTGAGAACTATTTTCAAACAATAATTTTGAAAGGCTTATTTCAAAAATAATTTCAAATAAGCGTGTTTTGCAAGTTCAACTTCGATGTCAGAGTATCTTTTTCCAGCAAGGACCCCACCGCGAATAAAATCCTCATGCCCCACTTCTGCTAAACAAAAGAAAGGTGCTTTGAATGCTTTCATTTCTTCTTCAGTTGCAAATTCAAAATCAATTAAAACAAGCCCTGTTAGTGCATCCATAAAAACATCTACTTCTGCGGTTCTCCCATTCACTGGATAATAGTACCTGGTTTTGTGAAGTCTCTTTCCAGCAATTTCTTTCTCAAGAGCCATAAACTCAGCACGTGTAAGAGAAATTGTTTGCTCTAAAAGCTTTGTGTGATCCCCTTCATCAACTCGAGATTTCTTAGTAATCTCGTAATTGTCCCCGTTTTTTCTAATCCTAATTGGGGCGTGCCCTTCCATTGATTTTGGAATATAAATATCAATTACTTCTTTTGATTTGCATTGCTTTAAACCCTCAGGAATTTGTTTTGCAAGAAACGTTCTTTCAAGTTCTATCATAAAACCACCAAAAACTCAAAAATAGTTAAAGTAAATGTAAAAGAAGCAAACCAGGGATCCGACAAGCGGTATGATTTGCCTCCTTCCTTGCAAAACTATAAAATTTTGCTCGGCACTGTATAATTCTTCTTACAGTGTAACTCCCAACACGCTCAAATGATGATAAATTCGGTTTAAATATCTTACTGAAAAATTAAAAAAAATAAAATTTAATTAATTTTACACGAATTCTTGGAAAAAATAGTACATAACAAGATTTTCTAAGGATTTTTTTCCCGAACCCAAAAGGTATTTATACCTAAAAAGCTTTATTTAGCAATAGAAATAAGAAAGAATTTACTAAAGTAGTGCTTACAAATGGCTGACGAAATTAATCAAACTAATTCTGATACAAGAATAGAGGAAACTATTGAAACTGAGGAAAAAGACTTATTTGATGATGTATTTGGGGAAGATAAAGAAAAAAATGAATCAAGAAGAAAACTTGCAGAAAAAGCTACTGAATTAAAAAAACTAAAAGAAAAAAAAGTTGAAAACTCTACTTCTCAAGAACCTAAAAAAACTGATAAAGAGGATGAAGAAGACGATGACGGGGATGAAGTTGAGGCTGATGAAGAAAGTGCAAGTACTGAACCTGTTATTTTTGGAGAAGTTGGCGGAGATAATAATGAAGTTGAATTTGAGAGTAAAGAAGAAACTATTGAAAATATTGACGCTGGCGGCAATCATAAAAAATTGAAAAAAGGACAAGAAGATATTGTAAAAGAAAAATTGGACAAGATGTTAGGCTCGGACGAAGAGGAAGAAGTAACTAAAGACAACAGACCAAAGAAAAATAAAGGATACGGTGGAAAACTTGATGTTAAAACAATCCACGAAGAGGATGAGGACGAAGAAGAAACAGGACCTGCTTCCCCAATTGAAAAAACGATTATTAAAAGTGTAATAAAAAATAAAGCACTAATGTCTGCACAAAACGAAATTAAAATTAATAAAGGAAAGAAAATTACTGATGATTCTTTATCAAACAGAAAAGCTCAAGGAGAACATGACGAATTAGCTGATGCCTTACTTTGGGAAGAAGGAACAAAAGAAGAAGGAATAAATGAACCTGAAAATGAAACTGAAGAAGAAGAAGAACCTGAAGAAATAATAACCAAAGGAACTAACCCACACACTACTGAAAATAAACAAAAAATGCCAAAAGCAAAAGCTGAAGAAGAAATACTTGATGACGCGGGAGAAGACGGAAAGATTGTTCCAGCACTTGAATTCTTAATGAGTAAAGAAAAGCACGCTTACATTGGAAGAAAGAAAAGTGTACTTGGAAAATACGGTGAAGAAGCAGGATTATTTGTTGGAAGAGTAAATGAGAAAGATAAAGAAGGAACGGACGTGTACATGGATGGACTTAATCCCCACGTTGTATTCGTTTGTGGAGCAAGAGGATCAGGAAAATCCTATGTTTTAGGTGTTGTTGCTGAAGAACTTGCACTAAAAAATAAAAATGTTGGAATTGTTGTTGTTGACCCAATTGGAGTATTTTGGTCAATGAAACACCCAAATAAAGAAGAAAAAGAACTTGAACTTTTAGCAAAATGGGGATTAATGCCTAGAGGACTAAACAACATTAAAGTATTCATACCCGTTGGAATGAAAGATTCAGTTCCTAAAAGTACATTTGATGCAGTATTCTCAATCCAACCAGCCCTACTTACAGCAGAAGATTGGTGTTTAACTTTTGGAATTGATAGATTTTCTCCAACTGGATTGTTAATGGAAAAAGGAATTATTAAAGTTAAATCCGGTTACACTTCTACGGAAGGAAAAGAAGTAAGAGGAAAACAAAATACTTTTTCACTTGATGATTTGAGTAAATGTTTTGAATTTGATGCTGAACTAAATGATAAGGATAAAGGATACAAAGCGGATTCAATTAGAGCACTTGTTTCAAGATTTGATGCGGCAAAGCACTGGGGAATATTTGATGACAAAGGAACTTCACTTGGATTACTTTCAAGAGCAGGACAAATGACAATTCTTGATACAAGTTTCCTTGAAGATAATGTTAGTGCACTTGTTGTAGGGTTAATTTCAAGAAGATTACTTCAAGCTAGAAAACTTGGAACTAGAAGAGAAGCTGCTGAAAAGTTTGAAAACGATGACAACATGGATGAATTGCTTGAATTAAACATTCCTCCAACTTGGTTATTTATTGATGAAGCACACACATTAATCCCTGGAGGAAATCAAAAAACTCCAGCAAGTAGTGCACTTGTGGAATATGTAAAACAAGGAAGAAGACCAGGATGTTCACTTGTATTTGCTACTCAGCAACCAAGTGCAATTGACTCAAGAGTATTAAGTCAGTTGGATATAATCATGGCGCACAAATTGGTTTTCGATGATGATATTAAAGCAATTTCAAAAAGAACTCCAACAATTGTTCCAGGACAATACAAGAGATCTAATTTTATTAAAACAATGCCTGTGGGAATTGCCCTTACTGGAGATAGAAGCGAAACAACAAGTAGAGCTTTCATAATGAGTATTAGACCAAGAATGAGTCAACACGAGGGCCGTGATGCTGAAACTACTGAAGTAAAACAAGAACTTGCACAAAATCAAGTTGAAACTTTAGCAGTTAATATTGTTGCAAGACAATTAGGAAAAGATCCAAGTATACAAATGGAGAGTTTGAAAGAAACACTTGACACACTAAATAATACCTATAAGAAAAATGTGGATATAGACACAATTCTAAAGGAACTTGAGAAAAAAGGAATTTACGCAGTTGATAATGCCCTTTATGCTCCAGGAGTTTTAGAAGAAATGGAAGCTGACAAAGAAGCTGAAGAAGCAGCTAAACTTGCAGAAGAAGCAAAACTTAATGGAGAAACAGAAGAGGAAGGAAAAGAAGAAACTTACACTGAAAAAATTACTAACGCAAAAAAGCAATTAAGAGAAGCAAAACTTGGCCAAGAGAATGAATTTGAAGAGAGAGTAGAACTAACTTCACTACAACCAAAAATAGATGAACAAAAAGCAAGAAAACTACTAGCTGCAAATATTTCAAAGAAATTCCTTTTCATTGATGATGAATTCCTTGACAGAATTACACTAAAACACGCACAAATTTACAAAGTAAATTTCAAGTATTTTAATCACAAGGATGCTTTCCACATTGGAGAAGCATACATTAATTCTTTAACTGGAGAATTCATCCATGATGATAGAGGAAACTTAAGAGAGAGTAAAGGACTTCCAATTTTAATGGGATTAAGCGAAGCAGAAACAACTGTACTAAAACTAGTTGCTGAAAAGAAGAGAAGCGCAAAAGATGTTGCAACTTTCTTACGAATGGAAGAGGGAAATGCAAAGAGAATACTTGATGGATTAATTAAGAAACAATTAATTGGAGTAACTGGGGACGAAAAAGGAAAAGTAGAATATGTTCCTGATTCAAAAGTAGAAATGGATTTACCTCCAACACCATTACACGAAATGCTTTCAAGTTTAGGAAAAATGCAAATAACTGAAGTTGGTTCTGCGGCAATTGTACAATCAAAACTAAATGAAAAAGAAATACCTGAATTACTAAAGAAACTCTGGGGAAATGTTGCTGTTAAAGAAATAACTCATCTATTCCTACCAGTTTGGGAAGGAGTACTAAAGAAAAAAACAGGGGAAGAGAGAGTAATTACAATTGATGCTATTAATGGAAAAATAATTAATTTAAACTAATTAGAACAAATTAAACTTTCGCTTGCCCTTATTTAGCTTGTGGAGAAATCACTTGTTCGTTTGGATTTATTACTTCCC
>CAZOCW010000049.1:0-6670 GCA_964578405.1 uncultured archaeon
TACCACATTTTCTATCATTCGGTCAGCTACACTAAATGGAAGTGGACCTTCTTTTGTAAGAGTTGATACTTCTGTTTCAGTTAGATTGAATTCTTTAGCAACTATTTCTTGTCTTTCTTTAATTGATTTCTTATAGAATCCACTAAATGCTTGCTTGTTCATCAAATCAACTCCTAGTTTGTTACAATTATGCCTTTATCGAAGCAAATATAAATTCACTCTTGGGGGCAAAGTACTTTTAGAGGAAATTTAGAAAGTTTGAAAGTTACTTTGTCCTCTTTTTTTAATAATTGAAGAAAGTACGAATCCATTGAGAGGCACATGTCCTCTTTTTTTACCACTAACTTAAAATCATTTCCTGTTGCAATTCCTTCAAAAATAGTTAATTTTTCTTTTAATTTATTATAGGGTTCTCGAACTAAGAAAAGTGCTTTTTCTTCATTAAAATCAAACGGTTTTCCACCCGCAGAATTATACCAAGCAGTGCTTCCAGTACCTGTCGCAATTAATACTCCAGAACTTCGTTGGGTTTCTTTTTTTCCATCATAATTAATTTCATATTCTGCTATCATACAAGCTTTTGAGGATCCAAAAAAAGTTTCATTCAAAATTGGTTCTTCAATTGGAGAATTATTTACTCTGACTTCCAATCTTTGTCTCAATTTTGTAACATATTTTCCATCAAGAATAAGATTTAGTTTATCAAGTTCATTAATAGTAAATTCGTCTATTACTCCTTTACTGTTTGTCGGATCAGAATTAATTAAAATTACTGATTGATTGTAAATATACTTGCAAGTTTTTAGTATTGTTCCATCCCCGCCAAGAATTAATACTTTATCAAATCCATTCAAATCTTCTTTTAGTAGCAAAGAAACAGGTATTTTTTTATAAGAAATCTTTTTTTGTTTTAATAATTCTTCCACTTTTTTTATAGCTTGTTTTGTAGAATCGTATTTACTCTCTTTGTGAACTAAAAGTATTTTTGTGCTTGTTTTTTTAGCCATTATTACCTTTAGACTATTGTATTAATTAGGTTAAATATCTTTGTTTGAGTGGTCAACTTTAGGAACTATTTTTGGAATATCATCCACGTGAGTTATTCCCATTGCTTCGTTTGCTATTTTTGCATCTAAGTATTTTATCATTGCTTGTGTTGTTTTTCTTCCAGCATCTATTGCATGTATTACTGTTTTTGGTCCGTGCACACAATCCCCTGCAGCAAATACATTGTTAATTGTGGTTTGGAAATTAGTATTTACTTCAATGCACCCATTTTTTCCTGTGCGTATTGGTGTTTTTAGAGAATCTTCATCGTGTTCTTGGCCGATTGCACAAATTACTTTAGTACATTCAACTTTCCCATCAACATGATTTGAATAACCAATTGCTTCAACTTTTTCAGAACCAAATACTTGAGTTACTTTTGCTTCAAAAATAAATTTTACTCCTTCTTCTTTTGCTTCCTCATAATCTTTTGGACTAACACTCTTGAATGCATCTTTTTCTCTTGCAACAGTGATACAAGTAACATCCCCGCCAAGTCGTATTGCACTTCTTGCAGCATCAATTCCAACATACCCCGCTCCAACTACTGCAACTTTTTCTCCTTTTGCAATCATCGGGATATTACTTTGATTTAAATTAATTAAAAATTTCATTGCACTCATTACCCCCTTAAGTGAGGATCCAGGCACATCAAGAATTCTAGGTTTTCCTACTCCTGTTCCAATAAATACTGCATCAAATCGTTTTGAAATATTTTCAAGTCCCTCTTCATCTATTTTTGCATTTGGTTCAAAATCAATTCCTAGTTCATGTAGTCCTTTTAGTTCTCTTGCAACTACTTCTTTTGGTAATCTAAAATCAGGAACTCCATATTTTATTACTCCCCCAAATGCATTTGTTCCTTCTAAAATTGTTACATGCATTCCAATTTGAGACATATAAGCCGCAACTGCTAGTCCACTTGGTCCAGAACCAATAACCGCAATATTTTTTCCAGTTAAATTATGTCTTTTTGGGAAAGGGGCATTATCCCCAATGAATCTTTCAATTCCCCCAACACACACCGCCCCATCAGGAGTCTTATTTAGTATGCACGCACCTTCACATTGTTTTTCTTGTTGACAAATTCTTCCGCAAATACTTGGAAAGTAATTTTTTTCTCTTATAATTGCAACGGATTTAAGGATATCTCCATCTCTAAAAGCTTTAATAAACCCAGGAATGTTTACTTTTGCAGGGCAAGCCTCTACACATTTTGGTTTGACACATTGAAGACAACGGTTTGCTTCCATTGTAACTTGGCCAGCAGTAAACCCAACTTCCACTTCCTTAAAAGTAGTTTTTCGTTCTTCAATTGGAAGTAAAGGCACTTTCATTTGTTCAACACCAGTTTATTTGTTCGATTTCTTATTTTTTACCTGCTGATGCCACGTATTTTACTAAATACTAGCCACCAAGCAAAACTTTAGTTTTGCGGGTGTCGCAAAAGGACATTTTGCCGCACCAGGCACAACAAGGAGTTGGAAGTAGAACTATAAAAACCTATCTAAGAAGCGAAGTGAGTTACGTCAATTGACGTGAGAAAGTTGGTTTTTTTGAACTAAAAAAGAAGTTTTAATTTAAATACAGCGTTTTGAACTTACGCTTCAATCCATTGTCTTAGTTTTCCAAATAGAATTGGTTTTTCTTCGTGTAATTCTTTTAGGTTTTGACATCCAATTAAGAAGGAACTAATTTCCATTTCTTTTTTGAAGTTATTTAAGTAAGTAACAACTCCACTTGCCCCATTTTTTTGTTGTGCGCGTAGTATTGGCATTGCATTTCCAACCATGTCAGCCCCAAGGACTATTGCTTTTACTGCTTCAAGTCCATTTCTTATTCCTCCAGAAGCAATTATTTTTTTACTTGGTTCAGAGTGAAGTGCTGTAACACATAAAGCATTTCTTGTTTCAATTAAAGATACTGCAGTAGGCAATCCAAAATCTCTAAATGGTAATCCAAATCCATCTTTGTGGCGTAGTGCATCAACCATTGTCCAACTTGTTCCACCAGCTCCTTGAACATCTATTGCTTTTATTTTTGTGTCTTTTAATGCTAGTGCAACTGCGTAACTTATTCCATGTCCAACTTCTTTTACATAAACTGGAACTTTAATTTTATCAGAAAATTCTGCAATTTTTGCAATTAACCCTGTAAAATCCGCATCCCCTTCTGGTTGTACTGCTTCTTGAGCAGAATTTAAGTGTATTGCAAGTGCATTTACTTCAAGTGCACTAAGTGCTTCATTTAATTGTTCAGGAGTAAATTGCTTTAGTTGTGCTACCCCAATATTTCCTGCTAAAAATATATCTGGCGCAACATCTCTAATATAATAAGTTTCAATTAATGAGGGTTGTTGTATCATTGCTCTAATACTTCCTAGTCCCATTCCCACTCCAACTTCTTGACAAGCTGTAGCAATATCTTTATTTATTTTTTTAGATACTTGCGCACCGCCAGTTATTGCTGAAGCGATAAATGGAAATGAAAACTTTTTTCCTAAAAATTCAGTAGACAAATTTATCTCACGAAGATTAAGTTCAGGCAAGGATTTGTAATTTAATTCAACTTCTTCAAGAAGAGTTGTTTTATCTTTAAATGCAACATCTTTTGTGGCACACAACTTTATGTGATCAGCTTTTCGTTTTTCAATTACTGAAACCATAGCTAATTACTGTAGAGAATTATTTATTAATGTGAATGCTGCCCTAATAAATCAATATGCAAAGAAATGGCAAGGTTTTTTTAGAAAAACTAGTGAAACAACGTTTTCGTTCAAGCGCCCCTTGGATAAAAAATAGTCAAAAGTTTATCATGAGTGGGGAAAGCGAAGTACATTTTATAAAACGAACAAAAAACAGAGCAGGGTTGGTGCTAAAAGTTTTTAATCCCGGAGTTCATGCAGAACTAAGAAAAGCCAGAGTTGGTTTAATAGTTAAAGGATATGCGGACGAACTAAACAAGATGGCACAACATTCAATAAAAATGACAAATTATTATAATGAAAAATTAGATTTAATGAGAAGATATTGGAAAAAAGAATTAAGGAAAGGAGAACAATTTGATCCTTACACTGATCCAGAAAAAGGAATGCGTGAACTTTCCAAAAGTAAAGGATACATCCCATTTGTTTCCCAAATTCGTTCTCCAAAAATAATTGCTGAAGAAACATTAAGGGACGGGCAACATACAATTTTAATGGAAGAAATTCATGGACCAACTTTGGGCGAATTAACACAAGCTGCCCATGGAGGATTAAGTGATAACCCTCGACACCAATTTGTAAAAGCATTTTTAGAAAAAAGAAAGGTTGCCCCAGAAATATTAAAAGAAACAATATCAAAAACCATCAACGGCATTACCTCTTCTTCAAGAGAATGGGCACAACATGATGCATTAGGTTTTCGTTTTGAAGAAGATGCATTTATTGCAGAAGATATTGATTCCCACGGAAACCTCAAATTAGTTCTTGTGGATTTCAGATAAATAAATAGTCGAAGTTAAAAAAATTAACCTATTTAATTCATTGAGGGTTTATTTCGCATTTCTTCGTATTCTTCGTGAGCTTTAGCAACTTCTTCTTCAAATGTTTTTTGATTTTGCCCCAAAATATTTCTTATTTTCAAGTCAGCTATGCTTGAAGTAAGCATGAATGCAGCTTTTGGACCCATTACTATTTGACTCCCCAAGTTTGGCCTTTTAACAACTAAACGTTCAACACTTTGTGCACTTTCTTGTTCAAACTCTAGTTCTTCTTGTAAAACTTCTTTTGTGCCAGTCCCATTTACAATTGACTCACGATACAAGTGATACTTATCAGAAATATTTTTCTCAAGTTGAGTAACGCACCGATCGTACAAGTCAGCCATTTTTTGTTTAAGTTCAAGTGTTTCAAATTTTGTTTTAATTAAATATTCAGCTTTATTTTTTTTCAAGAAATCAAGCATTACCCTTGCAGCATTTGCTGTGGCAGTATCTTTTCTAGTAGTAATATCCGCAATTCTTCGAATTCTATAAAGCCAAATAACACTATTTGCTTTTTTTGTTGGAACTCCTAATTTAGCAAGTACTTTTCGTTGTATTCTTACATCTCTTGCTCGCGCTTTTGAAGAATCCCTCTTTGACAATGGAGGTCTAAGAAATCCAACTTGGGTTTTTTCAAAAAATCTAACTCTTCCAACTTTTGATCCTTTAATTTTATCAAAAAGTCCAATAAGTTTCTTTTTTGCGCCCCCTTTCATATTTGCCCAGTTTTTCATAAAGACCATTTTTCCAAATTGCTCGTCAAAATTCAAATTTTCCTTTCAACTAAATGCTCAGCAAATTTCTTTAGTAATTCTTTTGCATTACTCTTTGGCAATACTTTGTTTATTTTTGCCCAAGCATCTTCTACCATTTTATCAGCAACACTTTTCGCGTATTTGATTCCATCATATTTGTTTATGATGTCAAGTGCTTCTTGAATTACTTTTTCTTCAGTTGTATGTGAATCAAGTATTTCAATTAATCTTTGTTTATCTTTTGGATTTGCTTTTTCAAGTGTTCTAATCACAATTAATGTTCTTTTTCCTTCGTGTATATCCCCACCAATACTTCCTTTCTTTTCTTTAAATGAGGTTTCAGTTAGTTCAAGTATATCATCTTGTATTTGAAATCCAACTCCAACTATTTGCCCAAATTCTCCAAGTGCTTCGTATTGTTTTTTAGTAGCTCCGCCAGCTATTGCCCCTAATTGACAAGCAAATTTAGTTAGTACTCCAGTTTTACATAAACACATATTCAAGTATTGTTTTTCATTAGGAGTGTATCCTCCGTGGTGCCATTCAATGTCCCACGCTTGTCCACTGGACACTCTTACCATTTCAGTAATATACAAATCATAAATTGCATTTCTTTTTGGTTCACTTAATTTAAATTCATTATTTTTTATTTTCATTAATGGCCAAAAGTACATTATTGCTCCAGTGTTTACTGCAGTATCTACTCCAAATATTTTATGAACGCAAGGCTTTCCTCTTCTTGCAACACTATCATCTTCAACGTCATCACTCATTAGTGTTCCGTTGTGAATTAATTCAACCATTGGAGATAATTTTAATCCATCTTCCCATTTTCCACCAACTGCTTCACTAACAATGCAAGTCATTACTGGGCGAAATCTTTTTCCCCCTCTATCAAGTAAGTCCCAAATAGGATCATTTACCCCTTTTGTGTATGCAACTAAATCTAATTCAAAAACAGTTTTGCCAAGTGACTTTTCTATCCATTCTTTTGTTGCTTTTCTAGGAATATACTTTTCAATTTCAGCTTCAACTTGTGGAACTTTTGCTTTTAAAAATTCTTTAATTTCCATTTTTGAATCTGCTTCGCTTATTTTGTATCCCATAAAGTCACCTGCACTACCTGATATTGTATTTGGAAGTATATTAAAAAGTTGCTTGTTGGGAAATTATCAATCAAATCTAGATATTCCCAAAAAATCATGTGTTACTCAATGCTCCGGAATTAATTTTTATTTTTTGTTTTTTTCTTTTTCTTTTTTTCCGTGTAATAATTCTGCTTTTTTCACTTCATACATCGCAGCCATTCTATTCAAATCTCTAATCTTCTCCCCATACATCTT
>CAZOCW010000050.1:0-6548 GCA_964578405.1 uncultured archaeon
ACTGGTTGGGGTTCGACTTGTTATGGTTATTGGTCAAGCACCACTGTGCCCAGCAATACCTCCAACGCGTACATCTTGCTTTCCGGCGATGGTTACGTCGCCTACGACTATAAGACTTTTGGCAACGTCTACGGTGCTAGGTGTGTTCGTTCTGGAAACTAATTTTTTTTGATGGTTGGCTTGTTTAGCAAGTCAATCGTCGTATTCTTCTAAAAGTTTAAAAACTATTGATTGAAATCCTCTTTCTATGGTTGAAAAAAGTATTGTTTTGGATAAATTGGATATTAAAAATAGAATTTATACTATTCGTGGACAGCAAGTAATGCTTGATGCTGATTTGGCAGTACTTTATGGAGTAAAAACACATCGATTGAATGAGCAGGTTAAAAGAAATAATGCTAGATTTCCAAAAGAGTTTATGTTTCAATTAACAGAAGCTGAATTTGAAATCTTGAGGTCACAATTTGTGACCTCAAAATGGACCTCGCAATTTGCGACATCCAATTATGATAAGTCTGAAGAAAGTCAAAACTTGACATCGCAATTTGCGATATCAAGTTGGAAACCACAAAAAGAGTTACTTAAAGGAAATTATGGGGGAACACGCCATTTGCCATATGCATTCACCGAGCAAGGAGTAGCCATGCTTTCAGGAGTACTAAAAAGTGACACTGCTGTTAAAATTAGTGTTCAAATAATTAATGCTTTTGTTTCTATGCGAAAATTTATTGCCTCAAATGCATTACTTTTTCAAAGATTGGATTCTGTGGAGTTAAAGCAACTTGAATATAAGAAAGAAACTAATCAGAAATTTGATGAAATTTTTGATGCAATAGAAAATAAAGAGGTTAAAGTTAAGCAAGGGGTATTTTTTGACGGCCAGATATTTGATGCTTATACTTTTGTTTCAGATCTTATTCGAACTGCTAACAAGTCTATAATTTTGATTGACAATTTTGTTGATGATTCCGTGCTAAGCCTCTTTAATAAACGAAAAAAAGAAGTTAGTGTAGTTATTCTTACAAAAAATGTCTCAAAGGAATTGGCTTTGGATTTAGAAAAATACAATTCTCAATACGCGTCGATTGTAATTAAAGAATTTGATCAATCGCATGATAGATTTTTGATAATTGATAACAAAGAGGTGTATCACTTTGGTGCTTCATTAAAAGATTTGGGTAAAAAATGGTTTGCTTTTTCTAAATTTGATAAAGAGGCATTTAAGATTCTGGAAAAGGTAGAAATAGTAAAAAAAGAAGCAGAAATTAAAAAATAATTAATCTATCTTCTAACAACTAGTTTTCTTTTAGCTAAAAGTGTTTCGTTTCTTTTTGCTCGGAGTTCAGCTACTTTTTTGTCTCTTGCGATTGCAATTTGTTTTATTTCAAAGTGTGCCAAATCTTGTCCTGTATGGAGTCCTTTGTCTTGTGCTGCCATTGCTCTGTTGAATATTGGTCCTGGCACCATTGAAATTCTATTTTTGTTAATTAATTTATGGAGGGCTGATTCGAATCCCCACTTTCCAGTAGCGGTTGCGGTGCTAGGGGGAGTCAAATATTCCATCCATTTGGGATTTCCCTTAATTAGTGGAGCAAGTGCGTTCATATTTATTGCTCTTTGTCCAACGAATACTGGATCAGTTATTTTTTCATAACCTTGCCATTTTGAGTCTTGAAGATTACGGGGTTTTTTGAGTTCTGCTTCTTTTGGTGCATTCCAATATCGTTCATGAGTTGAAGGCATTGTCATTAATGATTTCCCTGATGCTAGTCCTCCAAGCATTTGTTTTAATGTATTGACAGGAAAATAAAGTATGTCCGCATCCATTACAAGCATTGCTTGTGCGCCTGCTCGGTGAGCTGCTTTTGCTCCTGCGACAAATCCTAGTCTTCTTCCAACGTTTTGTTCAAGTCTTACGACTTCGGCTCCACTCTCACGCGCTATTTTGCTTGTTAATCCTTTATCAGTACTTCCGTCATCTACAACAATAATGTGATTTATTAGTCCTTGTTGTTTTCGTTTATTTAAAATTCTTAATGTGTGTGGTAAATATGCTCCTTCGTTGTGCGCGAGAATGACTGCCACTGTGTTCATAATTAAATTAATGTAGTGGGACTAATTAAATCTTTCTCAAAACCAAATCAAAAACTTCTCTTTATAATCATTTATCTAGTTTTTTCTATTATGCCTACTGATAGAAGAGCACTAAAAAAACACATGGCTCCGCCTTATGTTAAGCCTTCGGTTGACACTTTGAACAAACTTTCTTTGTTAGGGTTAGTTTTGATTTTATTGGGTTTCTTTTTTGGGAATACTTCATATTCCATAATGGATTTCAAGTTGTCAAGTCTTAGTTTATTATTACAGTTTTTTGGAGCAACAATTTTTGTTAACTCAATTTTACTTAGATTTGATTTCGCTCAATCTTTTATTATAAGAAATGGGATTGTGATGCTTAAAACTAAGCATTTTGTTAATTTGATAATTTCAATTTCTCATTTTGGAAAAATATTTGAATACGTGTGCATTTTAGGTTCAATTTTGGGTTTTGGTTTGGTTGGAGTAGATTATTGGTTTGGAAGAAAACTTGGTGGATGGAAAAGAATAGTAGTCCTAGTTGTGAGTGCAATACTTTTAGCAGTTTTCTTTGATACTTTTTGTAAAATATTGTTTTCAGTTCCAATTTTAGCTCCATTATACATTCCAAGTTTAATTGGATTTGTAATTTTAGGTTTTGGCGGAATGTCAATTGCAATTCTTGTGGGTTATGGGGTACTTGCAGTAATTGGATTATTTACTCAAAAACAATTATGTCCTTCTGTTGCGCCTGTAATTCCTGGTGTTGAAATTCCTGGAATGGGTGTTGCAATTCCATTAATCGGATGGGTTTCTTTAGCACTTGTATTAATCATTCACGAAGCTAGTCACGGAATAATGATGGCTTATTATAGAGAAAAAATTAAATCAGTTGGACTTTTAGTTGCAGGATTTTTGCCTTTAGGTGCGTTTGTTGAACAGGATGATAAAACTTTTGAAAAACTTGAAGATAAAAAAGCAATTATGGTTCTTAGTGCTGGTTCTGCAAGTAATTTACTAATGGTTCCTGTTGCATTTATTTTATTACTTGCATTTTATGCAGTAGTAACTCCTCTTGCGCCAAGTATTGAGCAAGAATTCAATAAAACTTATGATGGGGTGCAAATAGTGAAAGTTTCAGATACGGTTTCTTTTTGTGGAATTGATGCTAATGCTCCTGCTAAAGGAAAGTTATTTGCTAAAGATATAATAAAACAAGTTAATGGGGTAGACATTAATGGGATAGTTGTGATTAATCAAGTGTTTAGGGATGCGAATGGTGACATTAATTTTACAGTTGAAAGAATTAATCCAGACACAAACCTTTCAAGTGATGTTAATGTGTCAGTTACTCCATACAAGTTTGAAGATTTAGGAATTAAAAGAATTGGAGTAGAATTTAGTGCAATTAAAACCGGGTATGAACCTGATGGCGGAATAGTTTTACTTCAATCAATAATAAGCAATATTGGGATGATTTTGATTTTAACAATGATAATCGGTTTTGCTGCCGGTTCATTTAATTATTTCCCTGCAAATCCTTTTGATGGTGGAAGAATGGCAAAGATAATGCTTGCACCGTACTTTGTATTCGCTGGAATGGATAAAGAAGAAACTGGAAAATTAATTGGAAGAATATTTATTTGGATATTAATAATTTCATTAACAATGAACTTGATTCCTTATTTGACAATGTTCTTGTAAATTAATTAGTTTTTGGAATTTAATTATTCTAAATCAATTATTGTATTCTTGTTATTATCATTGCTCTTCCGTTTGATTGAATTCTAAAAAACGCTTTGCCAATTTTTAATGGGCTTGTACTTTTATTAAATTCCTTATATTTCCACATGTTGAATAGATCAATATTTGCAACTAGTTTTCCGCCTGTTGATAGTTTTGGAAGTACTTTTTGGATGTATTCCACTTCGTTTGGTAAGTGAAGGAGTGCTTGATGGGCATAAAATAAATCAATACTTCCATCTTTAAAATATCTAAAAAAATCATTTGCTGTTGAATGAATGAATTTCACTTTTTTTGAATCTCTATTTGTTTTCCATTCAGGATAAGTTCTGTGGCTTACTCCGTAACACTCTGCTTTTCCTTCAAACTTTTTAGCTAAACTTCTTATTGCAGTTCCATTACTGCATCCCCAATCAACAACAACCGGTTTTTGTTTATTTTTTACTGCGATTTTATCTGCAACTATTTGAGTAAGATTAATTCCAAGAAGAGATTGCATTTTTTTAAGGGGAGTATTATGATAAAGCCAACTTTGTTCTTGCTCAGTTCCTAAAACTCTTGTAGTGGTATTTCTTTGAAGTAGTTTTTGTCTGGAAATTATTTTTCCGTCAAGTTCTCCTTTAACAATTTTTTTTGAAGTACGTGCTTTACTTAATTTTCCATAAATTGGCATAACTAACTAATAGTTTCTAATGATTTTAAGGTTTACTAGAGTGGGCAAAAAGAGTGTGCTTGAAGTTAAAGAGGGATTATTTGCCCCCGATAAAAACTATCGGGGACCAGGGTCCAATTGACAAAACTGCCAACTAGATCCAGAGAGTTATTTTGTTTTTGGATTTTTATAAAATTGGGTAGGCTCACCAGTCCAACCAATGTTATTATTTCCGGACAGGGAGTATTTGTGGTTTTTAGTATATTTAAGTGTTACTCTTATCCTACTTTCTGCCACCTTTGTAAAACTTGCCAAAGAGTGGGTTTTAAGTAAATAAACTAACTCTTTTTTGTTGTGAGGGTATGGGAGTAAATATTTCAGAACTAGTAGAAAAAGAAGAGATTTCTCTAGATTATTTAATTGGAAAAAAGGTTGGAATTGACACTTACAACATGCTTTACCAGTTCCTTGCAAGTATTAGAGGGCCTGATGGAATGCCACTAAGCGATTCTCATGGTAACGTTACCTCTCATTTAACTGGTTTATTTTATCGAACAATTAATTTAGTGGACATGGGAGTTAAACCTGTGTTTGTTTTTGATGGTAAACCTTCTGAATTAAAATCAAGAACTTTAAAGAAACGAAGAGAAGCAAGAACGGATGCAGAAGAGAAATCTTCTACTGCTCTTCAAGAAGGAAATTTGGCTGATGCACAAAAATTTGGTTCTCGTGCACTAAAAATGACTCCTGAAATGGTTATTGAAGCAAAAGAAATGCTAACTCATATGGGTATTCCTATTGTTGAGGCGCCTCAAGAGGGGGAAGCTCAAGCAAGTGTAATGGTTAATAAGGGACAATTTTTTGGGGCAGTAAGTCAAGATTTTGATTGTTTATTATTTGGTGCAAATCATTTATTTAGAAACATTGGGATGACTGGTAAACGAAAAGTTGCCGGGAAGAACTTTTACGTTGAAGTAAAACCTCAACACTTGGAACTTGAAAAAGTTTTAGGCCAATTAAAATTAACAAGACAAAAATTAATTTGGCTCGGGTTATTAGTTGGAACTGATTTTAATGAAAAGTTTCCTAGAATCGGTCCAAAAACTGCACTTAAACTTGTTCAAAAGAATAATTCCTTTGAAGATATTATTGCTGAAACAAAATTTGAACCTGAATTTGATTACAAAGAGATTGAAGATTTATTTACAAATCCTGTTAGTGTGGATGTTAATCCTAAACAACTTGATGCAAAGGAACCAAATAAAGCAAAAGTAATGGAATTTTTAGTTGAGAAACATGATTTTTCAAAAGATAGAGTGGAAACTACTCTTAATGCATTTTTGAAGAAGAAAGAAGAAACAGAGAAACAAAAAAGTTTAAGTCAATGGTTTGGATAAAATAGTTTTTTCGATTAATAGTTTAATTCTAATTTGAATTTATTTTTTATTATTTAATTCTTCTACAATCTTAATCAAGTCTTTCATGTCTTCGATTTCATAATCTGCTTTAAAGTTAGTTAAGTTTCTTTTATCGTCGTTGTGATTGTTCACCCAAACAGTGATAAATCCAAGTTGTTTTGCTATTTCCAAGTTTCTTTTTGCGTCATCTACAAAAATACTTTCTTTAGCTGAAGTTTTTGTTTCTTTTAGCATGAACTTGAAAAACTTTGGGTCTGGTTTTGCAAGTTTGATTTTGTGACTCGCAAAAAGTTTTTTGAAATATTTTCTTAGGTTTAACTTTTTAATTTCTTTTTCAAAAAAGGTTGGTGTGTGGTTTGATGCAATGTACAATTTAACATTTTTACTAAGTACTTTTAGTGCTTCTTTAGCCCCTTTGTGATAAGTAGTATTAGTTACACTCATTAAGCGTTTATTTAGTGGAATATCTTTAACATATTCTAAATAACTAATTTCGCCCAGTTTTGCTTTGTTATATCTATTACACATGTCTTCATATGAAACGTATTTGGTAATTTTTGGAAACCATCCTTTGTGCATGGCAAGTCCATTTGCAGTAACCACTCCTTCGAAGTCAAGGAAAATAGCTTTTATCATGTGTGGCACCTAGTTGGAATTAA
>CAZOCW010000051.1:0-6518 GCA_964578405.1 uncultured archaeon
ATTTTTCTAAAAGTTCTTATTTAATTATCATTTTTAGTAACACTACTGCTACTATGAATACAATTATTGCTCCAACAACAAAGTAGGGGTGCAATTTTGGACTTTTTGAATCAGCGTCAAAGAATCTCATTATTCCAATTGCTGAGGAAGGTCCTCCTCCTGCTTCATTTGGTTTGTTTTTCACGAATTTTACCATTAAACCACCATTTTTATATAAGGTTGATATTTACTATTAGTAAAGTAGTGATTAACAGGGTTTAAAAACTTGAGTAAAACGGGTGTGTTTTTTGGATACTAATCAATTTGATTTACTTACAAAAGTAGTTGGAGTAATTGTACTTCTAATTGTAATAATTTTCATTCTAATTTGGTCGGGAATGCTAAAGTGTAATAGTATTTCTCCATTCGTTTGTGATGCTTATGATATGATTATGGGTAGTCCTAGAGTTTTAATTGCTCATGGGGACAGCGGAATGGGGGACCCAGAAAAACTAAAAGAATACTTACAAGCTCCAGAGTATGTTGGAGTTGGTTCGGTTGATATACAACATGTGGATAGACTTTCAGCAGGAAATTTAAAACAATACAAATTGGTTATAGTTGAACAGGCAAAAAGTCTTTCTGCTGATCAATTAATAATGTTCATGGATTACGTGAACAAAAATGGGGGAAGATTAGTTTGGGTTGGGGATTCAGGAACACAAATTGCAGAAGGGGACTTTAATGGTCAATTAGTTGATGTTAATACCCAAAAGAATTTAGCAACTAATCCTTGGATTAGGGTAAAAGAAACTGATAAGGCTTACCAACTAGTTAGCTTTGATGAATTTTTGGGAATAAGATATTTGGATAATTATTGTAATCAAGTAAAATGTACTGATGCTCTTTTTACTGTTGGTAGATTAGAAACTGAAGCAACAAATAAGCACCCATTAATTTTTGGTACTTCTCCACAACTTACTTTCAAAATAAAAAAAGAACATGATTTCTCTATTGTTAGACAAATTGCAAATTCGGGTTCAAGTAACGTTGTTTTGAACTTAAATCACTTAGGAGTGGGAACTGGAAAAACATTAACAATTGCAAAAAACCTTCCAATAATAACTACTTCTTCACTAGGTCTTGGTGAAAGAGTTGCATACTATGCATACCCTCCAGAATGGTTCTTGGAAGATAATAATTATTTTTCATATATGAAAAATATGTACTACGGAATGCTTGGGAGAGAATGAAAGTAATTTGAATTTGTTTTTGAGTAATGTGATTTGGCATGGATTATAGTTAAGTTTATTAATGCCAAAAAGTATTATTTTTCAGAAAAAGGATGGTATAGAAACCATTAAAAAGATAAAAAACGATATTATATTAACCAATTAATTGGTTTAAGTGAAAAGGAGAGGGTGTAAAGATGTATGATGAAGGAGCTGATGGTGGAGGCGCTGCACCGGCAATTGGGGCCGCAGTTAAGAGGTTTAACCTCGAAGGATTAATCCCTTTGATTCTTTTAGTAATCATTGGTGTTGCATCCTTAAACTATTTTGGATTAATTGATGTACCTTACTTACCAAAGGGTAGTGCAAGAGTACAAGTATTATTCATCGGAGAACCATCTCTTGGTGAAAGAGTAGTAATGGATAATTTAAGTTATTTTTTAACATATAGGACAAGAAGCGCTGATTCATTCGGTAATGCTTCAAGTGAAGAACTGCAACAATATGATATTGTGTTCTTAGACCAAAGTAATTCTCAAGACAAGAGTGTAACAGTTGCCTTAGGTGACGCAGTACAAAAGTATGTTGCTAAAGGTGGAAAATTAGTTGTAGTATTAAATTCAGGAATCAAACAAAGTGTTGGATTCAATGGATACACTGCAAGCGATGTTCTTGGATGGAAAGCAACTTTTGGTAAAATAATTCCTGCTGATTGTACAGCTGGACATGACGGAGTACCTTCATGCTCAGAATCAAATTTACAATCTGTTGTTGGAAGAGTATGGCAACAAGACTATGAACACCCAATAATGCAAGGTATTGAAGTAGCTCCTCCAATGGGAGAAGCACCAAAGTCAATGTCAGTATTGCCAATACAAGCAGATGAAGGCGCAAAAACAATCGCTTACATCAAAGCTGAAAATACTCCAAAATCATACCCAGCAATCTTAGAGAAGAAGCACTTCCCAATGGGAACTGTAATATACTTCAACTATGATCCTGGAATGACTCCTGGAATATTAACAAATACAATCAATTATTTGAAATAGTAAAATTAATCGACATGAGCAGGGCAAGTGCCCTGTTTATGCCCTCTCTAATTTTCTAATTAGTTTTTTTAAAATTTTATGAATCCTAATTCTCAGTTATTTATTTTGCTGATTCGTTGACTTTTTCGATTCCTTTATAAAATCATTTTTTTCTTAAATGTCTTAAAGATAATTCACACACTCGGAGGAATCTATCATGGCTGAAAAAAAAGAAATACTAAAAGTACAAGCACCAAAAATACAAGCAAAACCAAAAGAAACTAAAGACGTAGCAAAAGTGCAAGCAAAAGAAGCACCTAAAGTTGCAAAAGAAGTAAAGAATGTAAAAGAAACATCTGTTGCGCAAACTGGTGCACCGCAAAATAGTTACGTTTACATTGGAAAAAAAGGGGCAATGGCTTACGTTTTAGCAGTTGTTACTCAATTTGGAATGGGTGCTAAAGAAGTAATAGTTAAAGCAAGAGGAAAATCTATTTCTCGTGCGGTTGATGTTGCTGAGATAATAAAAAACAATGACAACACTATGAAAGTTGTTGCAATTAATACTGCTACTGAAGAAGTTGTAACACAAGATGGAAGACCACTAAAAGTTTCTTCAATTGAAATAGTAATTGGGAAGAATTAAACAAGTTATAAAATAAATAAATGAAAAACTAATTTTTTGGGAGCAAAAGTTTGCTCTCAATTTTAATTTTTTAAGTAAAATTTGATGTTTACCATAAGTATAAATAATTCAATAACAGGTATTTTGTTATGCGTAGGAAAAGTGTGTTATTTATTGATGATATGGATAGCGTGCATAAGTACACTAAACAAATTTCTCAAAATATGAATCTTAAACGTAGGGCTGCATTTCACCCTGATATTGCAAGAAAAATTATTGCAAGAAGAGTTTTAGCGGCAAACAAAATGATTGCAAATAAAAAATTGATTTTACAAAAAACAAGTAATCCAACTAAACGCAGAGCACTTATTGTTCAAATAGAAAGATTAAAGGATGTAGTTAGGTCTCCATTTGATTTAATAGTTTCAGATATTAACATGCCTCATGGGGATCCTTCTGGAGAAAGATTTGCGCGTGAACTAAAAAGTAAACATCCTTCGCAAAGAATATTGATGCATTCGGATGAAGTTAGTAGACTAAAAAAAATTGAAGATGAATTAGATTTATCTTATATTCAAAAAATAGATCAAAAAGGAAATTTTGGTGCTAAAGAAGCACTTGCTGAAGAAATTGAGGATGAACTTGATGTGGCAAGAAGGCACTTAAAGTGGTTAAGAGGAAAAAGAAAACAACAATAATTAATTTTATTCAATAATAATTTGTTTTTAATTTTTTTTATTTTTATTTTTATTTTTTAAATTATTTTTAATTTTTTTATTTTGTTTTAATTTTTTTTATTGATTTTTTTGTTAAAATGACAGTTTTTGGAGGGTTTGAAAAGTAAGTTTTTGCTTCCAAAGTGGTTGTCTTTGGATTAGCATACAGGTTTATATATATCATGATACTATCATGATAGTGCATGACTGATCATGATATCTCGCAGTATGATGCAAGTAAGTTGTTAGCTGACTTGAACGCCGTTAAGCGTATATCTCCAGAGTTTAGCGACTTAAGCATTGATATGCAAGAGGTTATGAAAGAGTCATCCAATCCAGCCTTTCTTGCGGCTCTACTATTCAAGTTAACAAAGGAAAGAGAGCAAACAAATCAGTTACTAGCCCGACTTGAACAAAAATTCGCAAGGATAGAGGAACTATTACTTAAGAACAACTCCTCTAACCCCAACACAAAAGCACAGAGGATCCTATCTGAGCCCGATCAGCACATCATGCAATTAATTGATGAAACTGGTTTTGCTTCAGCACAGGATGTACAGGTCAGACTTTCCTATAGAAATACAAATGCTGCGAGCCAGCGTTTGAACAACCTAGTGAGAGAAGGCCACTTGAAAAGTATTCGATCAGGAAAAAAAGTTATATTCATGCGCCCAAACGCATCATCTGCATCAACTACTCCTAGCAACTCTACTTCAGATGGTACGTTTACCCAACCCCAAGCATGATTTTGACAAGGTTTTCCTCTGAGAGTATGGATCAAGTGACCTCCTCCTTTGCCATAATTATTTTCTTTAACAAAACTGTGTTTTTTTTCATGACCCTAATATTTTTAAATACCAAAATGCTCTAATTGTAATGCAAAAAAGTATTTTTGTAAAAATTTTTCTTTTATTTCTTTTATTTTTATTTATTTTTCCTGATTTGTATGCTGCATGTGATGGTACTTGGCGTGGAGCAAATTGTGAAGAGCCTGTAACTTGTTTAACTTGCCCTTCAGGTTCAATTCCCGTCAGAGATGTTAGGTTGAATTATTCAAAACACTCTAATTATTGTGATCTTTGCCCAAATCATATTTGTGAATGCGAATGTATCCATTATTGTAAAGTAGTTTGTTCACCTTCTTGTTCTTCCCCTTATTGTGGGCAAGGAAATGGTTGTGGTGGAAGTTGTAGTACTTCAAGTGTAGGAACCGGATATTCAAATAGTTGTGATTCAAGAGATACTTGTGGGAACACTCGTTCAACTTCTCCGTATAATTCCTGTGTAGATCCTTCGGGGGCTTGTGGAGCAGAAAGTGCTTCTCAATGTGATGGAGTGGATAATGATTGTGATGGGGTAATTGATGATGGTGCTCCGCGAGAATGTCCAAAAAATTATATGATTGGCACTAGTGGTTCTTGGGGTGGGGATTGTACTTCACAATGTTTGATTTGTCAAAATAATAAAATAAGTGCACTTACTTTAAAGAGTAGAACAAATGGAAATAATGATTCAAATACTTATAACTATTTGGATAAAAGTACTGAGTTTGTTGTGGATATGAATGCATTAAGTCCAAACAATTGTGTTTCAAGTTATAATTTTGAATTAATTTATAGTGCAGATAATGGAGTTACTTGGTCAAGGGTTGATAGTAACAAGGGAATGGGAATAAATAATTTTAAGGATTCAAGTATTGGAGTTTTGTTTGAAGAGTCAGAAAAAAGTATTGGGTCTGTTAAAGAAAATAAACTTAACTTTTCTTCTTTAAGTGAAAATAAATACTTTTCTGACAAATTAAGCTTTGCTGCAGGGGATAGTTGCGCATCGGATTCAGATTGTAATTCTTCATTAAATGAAGTTTGTGGTTTGACAAATAAGTGTTGTGGTTTGCCGTACACTTCGGTTTGTAATGATTCAAATCAGATGGAAGTGTATACCTCTTGTGGAATAAGCGAAAATAATGTTATCGCAATAACTGATTGTAATTTGGCCGAGGGGTGTATTTCAGGGGCGGGGGGAGATCATTGTTCTCCTTTGAAAACTAATGTTTGTGCAATCGGGGTAAATTCAGTTTTTAATTTTGATTTAAATGGAAAATATTTCTCAAAAACTGATTGTAATTCATTAAATAATGAATCTTGTGTAGATGGCGAGTGTTGTAAATTAACTAATACTTGTATTGGTAATAGTGTTAGAACAACTTCTTCTTGTGGGCCAGTTACTGATGTTGCTTGTGCTGTTGGGCAAACTTGTTCGGGTGGAGTTTGTTGTAGTTCAACAAACACAACTTTTTGTAGTAATGATTTAACAAAAATTCAAACAACTAATACTTGCGGAATTACTTCTGATGTAACTACTTGTAATTTATTACTAAATCAAACTTGCAGGGATGGTAATGCTTGTTGTGCGGATACAAATAATTATTCTTGTGGGGTAGGGTTTGATACTAATACAAGATACATGGTTGATTCTTGCGGAGTAAAAAGACTTGCTGAAGTTTGTTCCAATGGGAGTGCTTGTGTAAGTGGAAGTTGTTGTCTTCAAGATTTCAATAGAACTTGTAGTGTTGATAAAAATTCCGCATATGTTTATGATTCCTGTGAAAATTTAACTGTTGAACAATGCGGAGTGGGGAATTCATGCACTAGTGGGATTTGTGGGGCAACTTATAATCCTGGAGTGGGCCAGGGTACAAGGCAAGTAATAACTTCTAATCTTTCTCATTCATTTGTTTTTAATGCAAAATATTTGCCTGTTGGTTATCAATATAAAATTGCAGTTCAAGTAGTGGATAAAAAAATTACAAAAAATGTTAGTGGGGCAGTATATGCTAATAGTGGATGGTTTTATTCAAATGTTATTACTGTTCGTAATACGATTCCTTCAGTTCCTGCTGTTAGTATGGTGAGAGTTGGAACTTATGGGGATACAAATC